>NZ_JAAQQT010000669.1:0-6838 GCF_011742065.1 Aquabacterium sp. A08 | reverse complement strand
GCCGTGGCCGCGGCACAGGCCAGCGGCCCATTCGCCGCAGCGGTCAACCTGCGCTTCGTGCCCAAGTCGCAGTACGCCAGCACGCCGCTGGCCGACGGCGACCAGATCGAAATCATCGCCCCGGTCACCGGCGGCTGAACGCCCATGAACCCCATCCTTGCCCACGACCCCCTGACGCTGTACGGCGACACCTTCGCCAGCCGGCTGATGCTGGGCACCGCCCGTTACCCCTCGCCGGCCGTGCTGGAACAGGCGGTGGCGCTGGCCACGCCGTGCATGCTGACCGCTTCGCTGCGCCGCCAAACGGCCCAGGTCGGCGGCGGTCTGGACACCACCCAAGGCTTCTGGCCCCTGCTGCAGCACATGCGGGTGCCGGTGCTGCCCAACACCGCCGGCTGCCACACGCTGCAAGAAGCGATCACCACCGCCGAGATGGCGCGCGAGGTGTTCGAGACCGACTGGATCAAGCTGGAACTGATCGGCGACGACTACACCCTGCAACCCGACACCCTGAACCTGGTGGCGGCGGCCGAACGGCTGGTCCAGAGCGGCTTCAAGGTGCTGCCTTACAGCACCGACGACCTGGTCCTGTGCCAGCGCCTGGTGGACGTGGGCTGCCAGGCGGTCATGCCCTGGGCCGCACCCATCGGCACCGGCAAAGGCCCCATCAACCCCTACGCCCTGCGCACCCTGCGCGAACGGCTGGAGGTGCCATTGATCGTGGACGCCGGCCTGGGCCTGCCCAGCCACGCCTGCCAAGTGATGGAATGGGGCTTTGACGCGGTGCTGCTGAACACCGCCGTGGCCCTGGCGCGCGACCCGGTGGCCCTGGCCGGCGCCTTTGCCGACGCGGTGCGCGCCGGACGCAGCGCCTTCCTGGGTGGCGCCATGAGTCCGCAGGACAGCGCCCAGCCCAGCACCCCGGTGCTGGGCACCCCCTTTTGGCACCACGCCTGAACCCATGACCCCCAGCCACGAACGGGTGCAAGCCCTGGCCCAGCCACACGCGGCGTTGGGCCTGCCGTCCCACGCCGACCCCCACGCCTCGGCGTCCGACGACGGTGTGCGCGCCATCGCCCACGCCGCCGCGCGGCGCCTGGGTTTCATCGAAGCCGACGCCGCCTGCATCGCCGCCGCCTGGGCACGGCAAACCGAACGCACCGGCGGCTTCGACCCCCTGTGCTGGCCCAGCGAGCCCACCGACTTCGGCCTGGCCGACGCCCAGGCGCCCGCCTTCCCCGCTTGCCCCCACGAACTCGGCGTGTATGCCGTGTTGCCCGATGCCGCCTGGGTGCGGCGCATGGCGGTGGCCGGGCTGCCCACGGTGCAACTGCGCTTCAAGTCCAGCGACCGTTCGGCCATCCGGGCCGAGGTGGCGGCCGCGGTGGCGGCCGTGCAAGGCACCGGCAGCCTGCTGTTCATCAACGACCACTGGCGCGAGGCCATCGACGCGGGCGCCTACGGCGTGCACCTGGGCCAGGAAGACCTAGACGCACTGCCGGCCGAAGCCCTGACCGCACTGCGCGCCAGCGGTGTGCGGCTGGGGGTGAGCACGCACGGTTACGCCGAAATGCTGCGCGCCGCGGCCGTGCGGCCCAGCTACCTGGCACTGGGCGCGGTGTTCCCCACCACCCTCAAGGCCATGGCCACCCCACCGCAAGGGCTGGCCCGCCTGGCCGCCTACGCCCGCTTGATGCGCGACTGGCCGCTGGTGGCCATCGGCGGCATCGCCCTGGAACACCTGCCCGCCGTGGCGGCCACCGGCGTGGGCAGCTTTGCCGTGGTGCGCGCCATCACCGGCGCGGCCGATCCGGAAGCGGCCGCCCGGGGGCTGGTGGAAGCATGGAACGCCGCGCGGGCAAAAAAGTGCCCGCCCTTTGCTGAAAGCCCGAAAAACTCACTATAATCTGGGGCTGTTCCCCGATAGCTCAGTCGGTAGAGCGCCGGACTGTTAATCCGTAGGTCCCTGGTTCGAGCCCAGGTCGGGGAGCCAAAATACCGTTACGAATCAAGCCCTTGCAGCGATGTGAGGGCTTTTTTCTTGGGGCTTCAGTTCCCCAAAATCAGACTTTTTCCCCAAAAGCCCGACCGTACCGTGTGACAGGTCTGCAACGATAGCTGACGATGGCGATCACGCACTGCGCCCACGACTTTGACCACATTACAGTCAATGAGCCAACCCACCTGAAGCCAAAGGAGTCACTGGTTTTCGATGGGCATTGCAAGCCTGGCTATCAGATGCACGCCATAGTAAAAGAAATTCGAGTCCAGACCATGAAGTCGGCCAAGCTAGGCGAGCTACATCGTCGCGCCCGTTGATAATTGGGGCGACCAAATACTGGAGGCCTTGTGTCTGATCTTTCCGCCGATATCTCACCCGCTCAGGCTACCACGACTGTCATCCAGCTAACGATCGAGTTGCTTCGCTCAGAGGCCACTCTGTTCTCAGAGATGGAGAGCAACCACGCCGAGCCATCGCTATATGGCGTGTCGGATGGAAAAGCCATCGGCACCTACCTTGAACACAAGTTTCGTGCGCACCTTACGAGCAAGAAGTACTCCTACCAGATGGGGAATGCAGCCAACGGCTTGGACTTCCCGGGCTTGGACGTGGACATCAAGGTCACGAGCGTCAAGCAACCCCAGTCGTCCTGCCCTTTCCGCTCGATTCGCCAGAAGGTGTATGGGCTCGGGTATTCGCTGCTCGTGTTCGTTTACGACAAGGCCGACGACGCCGCCACGAAAACCGCGGTGCTCAAGATGGTGAGCACGGTGTTTGTCGAAAAGGACCAGACGGCCGACTACGCAATGACAAGCGGGATACGGAAGATCGTTGCCGATGGCAAGACTGATGGTGACAGCGTCGACGTAATTAAACAAGAGCTGATGGCCCACATGGAGGCTCGCGCCTTGACCTCCGAAGAACACGAGTTGCGAACTCTTGCAGATGCCATCATGGAAAGGCTGCCCGAACAGGGTTACCTGACGATCTCGCCCGCCATGCAGTGGCGACTGCAATACAAACGTGTCATGGAAAAGGCAGGCACTGTCAATGGCGTGTTGTCTGTATACAAAACCCAACCCATCGGTTCTGAAGATTTATGAGCGACGAGCGCAAGCGCCGGGCGGAGTTCGGCGACTGGCAAACTCCTTCCGATCTTGCGCGTGCATCGTGTGCGAAAATTATCGAGCTTGGAATCAATCCAGATGTAATTATCGAGCCGACTTGCGGTGTGGGTGCGTATATCCTCGCAGCTAAGGAAGCGTTTCCAAAGGCGAAAGCAATTCACGGATACGAGGTCAATCCAGAATATCTCGGCAAGCTGAAGGAGTGCTTGGCCGACACCCCCGATACCAATCACGTAAAGCTTCAAGAAGCAGACTTTTTTTCCCACGACTGGGACGCCAGCCTTAAAGTCGTCGAGGGCTCGCTTCTCGTGATCGGGAATTTTCCCTGGGTGACCAGCAGTCAACAAGGCGCGATTGGTGGGACCAACCTGCCAACCAAATCAAATTTCCAGGGCCATTCCGGCTTTGATGCGATGACGGGCAAGGCCAACTTCGACATTAGTGAATGGATGCTGCTGAAGGTTCTGACTTGGTTTCGCCAGCGATCTGGTGCGATAGGCATGCTTGTCAAGACTGCGGTAGCCCGCAAGATTTTGTCGCAGGCTCAGAAGCAAGGCGCCACGTTGGTAGACGCATTCATGTTCAACATCGACGCCAAGAAGAACTTCAACGCTTCAGTAGATGCTTGCTTCCTCGTGATGCGCTTCGATCCAAATGCCCTGAACGCTACGCATGAATACACTGTGTTCAAGGATTTAAATGCTGAGCAGGGAAACCGCGTTGGACACCGCGACGGCAAAACGGTTGGCGACCTCGATGCCTTTGACGCAAACCGCCATCTGATAGGAGCAGCTCCCCAGAAATGGCGCTCGGGGGTGAAGCACGATCTTTCCTCTGTCATGGAGTTCAGCCGCACTCATGCAGGCTTGGTCAACGGGTTGGGCGAGCTAGTGTCCATAGAAAGCACCTACCTGTATCCTTTATTGAAAGGGTCTGACGTGGGAAGCAACAAGCACTGGCGCGAAAAGTTCGTCTTGGTCACTCAGACTTTTGTTGGCGAATCCACCGAGCGGATCAAAACGCTTGCGCCGCAGACTTGGCAGTACCTCGAGAACCACAGCATTCAGCTTGATGCGCGGGGCAGTTCGATCTACGCCAAGAACCCTCGCTTCTCGGTCTTTGGCGTGGGCGACTACGCCTTCCGGCCTTGGAGGATTGCCATCTGCGCGCTCTATAAGAAACTCGAATTCCGCCTGATCGGTCCAATCGAGGGCAAGCCAGTGATGTTCGATGACACGGTCTACTACATCTCGTTCGATGGTAGCGAGGAAGCTGAGACTGCGCTCGCCCAACTCAATAGTCCGGCAGTACGCGCGCTTATGAGTTCGTTGATCTTTTGGGACGAGAAGCGACCCATTAAAACCTCCATCCTCAACGTCGTGGACTTCGAGAGAGTGGGCGCAGAGGCATCTCAATTCAGCCTAATTTAGCCTAGGGAAGATGGGGTTGGCGGTGAGCCCCTCGGCCGGATACGCCCGCATGAATTCGCGCGCTTTCTCTGGCTGGGTGGCGTTCAGCCAGGCGCCGTACGCACCTTCGTTCAAGATCGCCAGCATGCGTTTTTCGCTGCCGGCATGCCCGTAACGGCGCATCAACGCGTGGCTGTTGGCGTTCACCGTGAGCAGGCAAAAACTGACGATCACCTCGCCCGCCGCACCGGTCCAGGTCTCCCACAGGCCGGCGGCGCCCATGGGTTTGCCGTCGACCCGAGCGATCCGCGTGGGCACGGCTTTGCCGCTGCGCCAGTCGTCCTGGTGAAAGGCCATCATGGGCACGATGCAACGCTGCGCACCCAGCCAGGTACCGCGAAAGTTGTTGGACGTGCTCACGGTCTCCGCGCGCGCGTTGACCAGCTTGGTCGAACGCAGTTTGGCATCCGAAGCGGACTTCACCCAGGGCGGGACCAAGCCGAACTGCCCCACGACGAGTTCGCGTCCGTTCGCGCCTGGAGACGCGTGCTCAACACCTTCGACCGAAGGCGGTACCGGTGGATTGCGGATGAAAACGCCTGGGCGGCGAGGCCAAACCTTGAGACCCACTGTGGCGTCGCTGGGCGCGTCAACTTCAAAAATGTCCCGGTACAGGTGGTCGGGACACAGGCATTCGTATTGGGAACTCATGGTGCCAATGGTAAGCCGAGCGGTTCGGCGTTGTGTCGACATCACCGACAGCCTCGCAGACCGCCCCTGGCACGGGGCTGCCGCCGGTGCGGTTGGCACCGGCTGAAGCTCATTGCGCGGCCTCACTGATCGCACCAGTCACACGCGTGTGAGGTGCACACGCAACCGAAGCCCTACGGGACGGCCCATGCGCCTCAAGCACCGGACTCGACACAAGCGATGCCCCGAATGCACAGCAAGAACGGGGCGAACTGCCTGTCGGCCACCATCCACCCCACCTGGCTCACCCGCTCCGGGGCCAGTGGCGCAGCCGGCTGCGGGAGGCGCCGCCCATGATGCGGCCACCGATCGGTCGCCAGCCCTGACAGGACTCCGGCGACGAGAAAAACACCTCCACGCTCATGCGGCCGGGGTAAAGCGCGGGAATGGGCCATCGGCGGCGGCCACCACCGCTGCCAAGGCCGGCCGCTTCTGCATGCAAGCCGCGAACAGCGCACTCCCCGTCCACCCCTGTAGCCATGCCCTGACCCTGGGCAGCGGCAAACCCTCGAACCACCCGGGGTCCACCGCCGCGAACTGCCGCACGAACGGGAAGATGCCAATGTCGGTCGCGCAGGGCGTTGGGCCACCGATGAACGGGTGGTCCCTGAGCCGGACTTCCAGCGGCCACAGGAACACGTCCAATGCCTGCTGGCGGTGGAACTGCTGCAGCGCGGGCTTGTCTTCGGGGCCGACCTGCCCATAGCGCTCAGGGTACTTGTAACGGTCGAGGTGGTGCTTGAAGTCGCGATCGTTGCGTTGCAAGAGCGCCTGGTGCTCTGGGGTGCTGGCTTGGTGCCACCAGAACTGCGCGTCGCCCATGGCATCCGGATGGTTCAGTGCCCACCCGACGATGTCCCAGCTCTGCTCCAACACCCGGCCGCCCGGCAGCACCAGAACGGGCACCGTGCCCTTGGGGGAGGCGGCCAGCAGGGCGGGCGGTTTGTGGCGCAGCGCAATCTCGTGGGCATCAAACGGGATGCCGGCGATGAGCAGCGCCATCCTGGCCCGCATGGCGTACGGACAGCGTCGGTAGGTGTAAAGCAGGGGCCGGTCGCTTGCCATGCATTGCCGTCAAAGGGGACCCAAGTGTTGCCGAAGCCGGGCGGCGTAGGCTTCCAGGGTTGGCCACCCCGGTTCTTTCCTGGGCCAGGTCAAGGCGATGCCATCGTTCGCGTGGCGCGGCACGACGTGCAGGTGCACGTGGAACACCGTCTGGTCGCCCTCCTTGCCGTTGGCCTGCAAAAGGGTGATGCCGGGCGGGTCGAAGGTCTGCTGGACCGCATGCGCCATGCGGTGCGCCGTTCGCATCAAGGCGGCCGCCTCGTCGGGGGTGCAGTCGAGCAAGGTGGCGGCGTGGCGTTTCAAGGCCACCAGCAGGTGTCCGGGGTTGACCTGGCCGAGGTCCATGAAGGCCAGGGTCTGCGCGTCTTCGTAGACGCGGGCGCTGGGAATGTCGCCGGCCACGAGTTTGCAGAAAATGCAGACGCCGGGCGGCGACGGGTCGATGAACTTGGGCATGCAGGCATCATACAAAGTGACGGTTTCCG
>NZ_JAAQQT010000668.1:0-68337 GCF_011742065.1 Aquabacterium sp. A08 | reverse complement strand
GCCGTGGCCGCGGCACAGGCCAGCGGCCCATTCGCCGCAGCGGTCAACCTGCGCTTCGTGCCCAAGTCGCAGTACGCCAGCACGCCGCTGGCCGACGGCGACCAGATCGAAATCATCGCCCCGGTCACCGGCGGCTGAACGCCCATGAACCCCATCCTTGCCCACGACCCCCTGACGCTGTACGGCGACACCTTCGCCAGCCGGCTGATGCTGGGCACCGCCCGTTACCCCTCGCCGGCCGTGCTGGAACAGGCGGTGGCGCTGGCCACGCCGTGCATGCTGACCGCTTCGCTGCGCCGCCAAACGGCCCAGGTCGGCGGCGGTCTGGACACCACCCAAGGCTTCTGGCCCCTGCTGCAGCACATGCGGGTGCCGGTGCTGCCCAACACCGCCGGCTGCCACACGCTGCAAGAAGCGATCACCACCGCCGAGATGGCGCGCGAGGTGTTCGAGACCGACTGGATCAAGCTGGAACTGATCGGCGACGACTACACCCTGCAACCCGACACCCTGAACCTGGTGGCGGCGGCCGAACGGCTGGTCCAGAGCGGCTTCAAGGTGCTGCCTTACAGCACCGACGACCTGGTCCTGTGCCAGCGCCTGGTGGACGTGGGCTGCCAGGCGGTCATGCCCTGGGCCGCACCCATCGGCACCGGCAAAGGCCCCATCAACCCCTACGCCCTGCGCACCCTGCGCGAACGGCTGGAGGTGCCATTGATCGTGGACGCCGGCCTGGGCCTGCCCAGCCACGCCTGCCAAGTGATGGAATGGGGCTTTGACGCGGTGCTGCTGAACACCGCCGTGGCCCTGGCGCGCGACCCGGTGGCCCTGGCCGGCGCCTTTGCCGACGCGGTGCGCGCCGGACGCAGCGCCTTCCTGGGTGGCGCCATGAGTCCGCAGGACAGCGCCCAGCCCAGCACCCCGGTGCTGGGCACCCCCTTTTGGCACCACGCCTGAACCCATGACCCCCAGCCACGAACGGGTGCAAGCCCTGGCCCAGCCACACGCGGCGTTGGGCCTGCCGTCCCACGCCGACCCCCACGCCTCGGCGTCCGACGACGGTGTGCGCGCCATCGCCCACGCCGCCGCGCGGCGCCTGGGTTTCATCGAAGCCGACGCCGCCTGCATCGCCGCCGCCTGGGCACGGCAAACCGAACGCACCGGCGGCTTCGACCCCCTGTGCTGGCCCAGCGAGCCCACCGACTTCGGCCTGGCCGACGCCCAGGCGCCCGCCTTCCCCGCTTGCCCCCACGAACTCGGCGTGTATGCCGTGTTGCCCGATGCCGCCTGGGTGCGGCGCATGGCGGTGGCCGGGCTGCCCACGGTGCAACTGCGCTTCAAGTCCAGCGACCGTTCGGCCATCCGGGCCGAGGTGGCGGCCGCGGTGGCGGCCGTGCAAGGCACCGGCAGCCTGCTGTTCATCAACGACCACTGGCGCGAGGCCATCGACGCGGGCGCCTACGGCGTGCACCTGGGCCAGGAAGACCTAGACGCACTGCCGGCCGAAGCCCTGACCGCACTGCGCGCCAGCGGTGTGCGGCTGGGGGTGAGCACGCACGGTTACGCCGAAATGCTGCGCGCCGCGGCCGTGCGGCCCAGCTACCTGGCACTGGGCGCGGTGTTCCCCACCACCCTCAAGGCCATGGCCACCCCACCGCAAGGGCTGGCCCGCCTGGCCGCCTACGCCCGCTTGATGCGCGACTGGCCGCTGGTGGCCATCGGCGGCATCGCCCTGGAACACCTGCCCGCCGTGGCGGCCACCGGCGTGGGCAGCTTTGCCGTGGTGCGCGCCATCACCGGCGCGGCCGATCCGGAAGCGGCCGCCCGGGGGCTGGTGGAAGCATGGAACGCCGCGCGGGCAAAAAAGTGCCCCCCCTTTGCTGAAAGCCCGAAAAACTCACTATAATCTGAGGCTGTTCCCCGATAGCTCAGTCGGTAGAGCGCCGGACTGTTAATCCGTAGGTCCCTGGTTCGAGCCCAGGTCGGGGAGCCAAACAAAACAAGCACTTAGCCCACTTTCAGTGGGCTTTTTGCTTTTGGGGGTGTTTTGGGAAAGCTGTTGTGCTACCACTTCGCGGCTTTCGTGATACCACTTTCTCTCACGACTGAGGTCCGCGTGCGGCGAACCCTGGGGTCTTGGGCACTGTGGTGTGAATCAAACACTCTCTCCACACGCAGGCCATCCCGAGCCTGGGTCTTGCGCCCAGACCACTCATCGGAAACGCTCGGGGTCAGGAGGCATCGGGGGGCGAGGCCTTCAACTCCGCAAACTTGGCAGCCATGGTCGGGTTGCCTTTGGTCAGCTTCTTGATGGTCACGTCCTGGGCCTTGTCGTTCGCCAGGCGCAGGTTGCGGTCGGCACCCAGCAGGGCGTCCTTGGTCTTCTGCAGGTGGTCGATGGACTTGTCGATCTCGTCGATCGCGGTCTGAAAACGCCGGGAGGCCAGGTCGTAGTTCTTGGCAAACGCGTCCTTGAAGCTGTCGAGCTGGGTCTCGAAATTGGTGATGTCGATGTTCTGGGCCTTCACCAGAGCCAGTTCGGTCTTGTACTTCAGCGAGTTCATGGCCGCGTTGCGCAGCAACGTGATGATGGGAATGAAGAACTGCGGACGCACCACGTACATCTTAGGGTAGCGGTGGAACACGTCCACGATACCGGTGTTGTAAAGCTCGCTGTCGGGCTCCAGCAGGCTCACCAGTACCGCGTACTCGCAGCCTTTTTCGGTGCGGTCGCGGTCGAGTTCTTTCAGAAAATCCTCGTTGCGCTTCTTGGTCGCCGTGGTGTCGCTCTCGTTCTTCATTTCGAACATGATGGAGACGATCTCGGTGCCGCCCTCATCGCTGTCGCGGAAAATGTAGTCGCCCTTGCTGCCGGTGCGCGCATCGTTGTCTTTCTCGAAATAGGCGCGGGGAAACGCGGTGGCGCGGATGCGGTTGAACTCGGTCTCGCAGTGCTGCTCCAGGGTTTCGCCCACCATCTTGGTGGACAGGCGCGCTTTCATGTCGCGCAGCCGCTCGATGGCATCGTCACGGTCTTTGAGCTGGATCTCGTAGCGGTCCCGCAGGGATTGCTCGGCCAGATGCTTTTCCAGGCGGGTGCGCTCCAGGCTGGCCTGCAGTTCGTCGCGCTGTTTTTCGAGGGCGCTGCGTGCCTCGGTGATGGCCAAGGTCTGCGTCAGTTCGGCGGCGTCGAGCCGGGCTTTGAGGGCCTGGATCTGGGTGTCCTTGTCGGCGGCGGCTTTCTGCAGTTCATGCAACAGTCGAGCCTCGGCCATCTGTTTCGCAGACTGAGTTTCCTGGCGGGCGCGTTCGAGCTCACTGGCCAGGGCATCGCGCTGTTTTTCGACATCGGCCAGGGCCTGCGTGACCGCCAGTTGTCGCGCCACTTCCTCGGCTTGCAGCTTCGCCTTCAGTGACTGTATTTCGGCTTCACGGGCTGCTGTCTGCTTCTGCAGTTCGGCGGCCATTTGGGCTCGAGCCAGTTCAACGGCGGTCAGCTTATCCCGCTCGGCCAGTTCCAGGCGTTCGTGTAACTGGTGCTCGAAGTCGCTGTCGCGCACCTGTTTGAGGATGTCGGCGTAACCTGCCTCGTCGATCTTGAAGGCTTTGCCGCAGTGCGGGCAGATGATGTCGTTCATTGTTTTTGTCTGTGACAAACACTGGCGTTTTGGATTGATGAACTGCTCTAGGGACCGTCAGAGTATGAAACAAGGCGAGAATCCCAAAACTCATAGGCTTGTCAGGTCCGGCCTTTCAGCGAAGATCCCGCCTATCCACGAACAGCTGTGTTGGAAGCGAATGACCTTGTACATCGATGCGGAACTCGGCCAACATCTCCCCCAAGGCCGCAGGCGGAAGATGCGTATCGAAGGAGGACAACACTGTTTGCCGATGGTGTTTTGCTATCGCCCAATAGGACCAGCCTTGGTCCAACCAGAGCACCAATTGCGCTCCCCCTTGGAAGCCAATCTTCAGGCGCCGTCCATGACTCAGGTTGCGTTTTTCGGTTGAAGTTACGTACGCAGACATACCGCTGTACTCGAAAGCGGCCGCAAGCGCCTTGTCACGGTGATCCGTCTTCTCCCAATCTGACCACCAAGCACCTCGTCCGCGTGAGGTTTTACTCTCGTCTATGGTCATGGTGATCACGCTAATTTGCACATCGCCCCAATCGTTTTCCGCCTGGAAATAGGCTTTGAGAGCTGACACGACATCCAGCATGAGCGCACAAGACACCGGTGTAGCCAAGTACCGATCAACATATTCGATTGAAGTCGGAACTAACCCCTTGGGAAACAGTGCCACCATTTCCCCACTAGCAAGGTGCTTCCAGAATCTCTCACCGAACCCTGCACCTTTGCCATCCAGTTCACTGCTGATCTCAAACGATTGAACACCAGGCGTATCGCTGGAAGGCATGGATATCGCACCACCCATCAAATGCGGGGGAACGGTCGGAGCTGCGATGACGATGCCTTCGGTCAACTGCCCCCATTGAGGACCGCAATCAGCGGCAAGACTATCCGTCGTCGCCCAAGTCGAATGGGAGCCGTCTGATCGCTCGATGGTTGCAAGGCAACGTCCTTCCCGCGCCAAAGCAGGGGGTCTGCCCACAACCAAAGAAACCGAACCCAATGCGTCGAGACCTCGAAGGACTGCCGCATTCTCCTGTGACAAGCCACCCAACTCACCCGTTGACGTGACAAGTGCTAGCGACACGTCGTCTCTGACAGAGAGCCTGTGCATCAATCGCCTCAGCGGAGACGCAGGCAGATCCCATTCAGAGGGATCCCCATTCAAATAAACGAGCAACCTTCTGGCATCACCACGGTTCAACTCCCTCGATATCGCTTCATCCACCGCCTGAAACTCGGGCTTTGAGGCTGTACCGAACAACTGATGTCGGACATCAAGAGTCAGTGAATCCAACCAGGCATCACTGAAGAAATCCAAGGCTGCTTGCCGATTCAGGTCGTCTGACCGGTACCTCGTATCGAACGTCAGCAGGCACATCTGACAGGCACCGTCGCACCCTGCATCGCATTGAAGCTTGGCTTTGGCCATGCGCAACAACGCGGGCAGTTCAGGTGCCACCAAGCTGGAATAGCCCGCCGACCGCACATCGAACACCTGGATAGCGCGAGCCTTTCGATTGAGGTCGTCGCGCAGCATCTTGGTGTCACAGCCCAGCTCGGTTTCGTCGACCCCAAGACTTTCCGCCATCGCTCTACGCAGGGCAACAGCCAAGGTGAAGGCCACCGTCGAGTCGACCAATGGCTGACCGTCACCATCCTGCAAAACCACCTCCAAGACGTCGGTGGTGTACTCGCGGCCGAATCGAATGCCCGTCTTGATCTTGAATGCGTTGTCACTACCACCACACATCCAATTCCCGTCTGTCTTTCCACCTCTCAGCCGGGTATGCGGTCGCTGAAAGACTTTGGGCATCCCATGAGCAGGATCTTCTTCGTTCCCCATGGGCGCGGCACGCCCACACTCCAAACAGAGCGCGTAGCCAGAACGGCCAGTGCCTGACGAATGGTGAAACACGGATCCCTGAGGTGTCGCCCTGAATCTTCCCAACTCAGGGTTGGGGAGAGGAACCCAGCTCCCGCTGGCTGTGATCCAGGGTTGCTCGACCGGAACGTACTCCTGCAGCGTGATGTCGTTGTGGGTTTCAGCGAAGACATCCACACTGAAACCGGCTGGTTCCAAGTACTGCAGGTTGTGCTGGACCCCGGGTTCCAGCTCATGCCCGCAATCGGGGCAATGTTCCAGCTTCTGTGCCAGCACAAAGGTCCCACTGGAGCCACAGTGCCCGCAACGCCAAGCTTGCCTGATGTTCTGCAACTCATGAACTTGGTCCAGGGTCGCAGGTGTATGCCAGTTGAGTGTGATACCTGCCGACTGGTACACCAGCCCGTCGATCACCACACTCGCCCCTGGGGCGTACTCGCGCAGCGCCGTCACCGTATCCCGACTTGGAAGTTCCCGCCTTTGGAACTTGTTGTCCTCACGTCCGCCATCAGACTTGTCACGCTGCCTTTGAATCTCCCTTGAGTCCTTGTTGAGTGTTTCGAAGGTCGTGATGTCGGTTGGGAAACCGTATCCGGGTAAGACGCCACTCGTCGCCAGCTCCCGCAACAAGTACTCGCCCTTCAAGCGCTTGAGCTGGACTTCCAACGCCCGCATGGGAATCTTGTCGTCTGCATCCTTGGCACTGAGATCAGAAACCTGCGCGTTGATCGCGTTGAGCTCCTCAAGCCACTCCCTTGCGTGCCTGGCTACTGTACGGCCGGCTTCGGCTACCAGTGCAGCTACACCGCGGCCTTCGAAGACGGTCCGTGCCGTCAAGGATCGAACGCCTTGTCGCAGGTCAGGATGCTTGGCCTCATCAAAACACTCGCACCAAGCCACAAAGCGCTCCTGGCGACTTTCACCTCTGGGCAACATCCACCACTCAAGGGTCAGTTTGTTGAGTTTGCCTTCCTTGCTCTGAATGCGCAGGAAGTTGGCGAGTAACATTGAGTTGATGTGTCGCTGAACGATCAGAGGACTGGACAAAGAGATACCAGGAGTCCTCAACCTCGTGGTGAAAGGCCAAGTCGTGTTCTGGAATACGTGCTGGTCATGCGGATTGTTCTTGCAAACCGTCAGTGCTACGGAGCGCGTCTCAGCCCTGCGCCCGGCGCGACCCGCTCGCTGCAGGTAGTTGGCTGGATGAGGAGGCACGTTGTTCATCGCCACCATATTGATACCACCGATGTCCACGCCCATTTCCATCGTGGTCGAGCAGCTCATCAGGTTGATAAGCCCTATCTTGAACATGCTTTCGTATTGCTCAAGACGGCTACCACTCTGCTGAGCAGAGTGTTCGACTGCACGGAAGAAGCCTGCGCCTTCCACGATGCGCTCGTTCAAGTTTGACCACACGCCCTCAACCCGAGCGCCGACCAGAGCCGGGTGGTCTCTCACCCAAGCCCGTGCTGCTTCGACTCGCTCATCGTCGTTTGAGAAATCCCGCGCGACCACGTCACAGACAGGCACGGTGATCGATCGACACTGAGTCACACCATCGTGAAGGGCCGTCTCGGGCAGGTAGGGAGTGACACCACGCAACGTCACATCCAGCACCCGACGTGTCACAGGACACACCCAAGCCTGTGTGATGTTCTGGTACGCGATGTCGGTCAGATCCAGGTAGCGCCCCTGTTCAGCACCGATCTGCAGCAACCCCGAGGTCAGAGTCAGATCCTCCCATGCAGCTAGGAGCAACGCGTCAATACGATCACGTCCCACAGCCGACATCGGGTCGGTCTTCAACACATAAGCAAGGATCCGAACGAGGCGACTGTTCCTGTTCTTGTCGGAAACCTTGGGCCACTTGACCAACTTGGAGGTCTGCTTCTCGATCGAAGACGGTGGAAGAATCTGCTTTGGGAAGACCCGCTCCGCTCCCCAGCGCTGCCAATTCGAAGGAAGCTGGATTGCCCAATGCTGCCGGACAAAGAAGTCCAAGGCAATCTTCAAGAACGAGCGCCACTCTTCTAAGGTAAAGCCTGCCTGCTCCACAGCCACCCGGCGTGTCGTGATCAGATTCAGCTTAGGGTATTGCACTGAGACCAGCCCCAAGGTCTCCAGACTGTTCTGCCGTTTAGGGCGGCGTCCGAACTCACGACACAAAAGGATGCGTGCCAGCAGTTCGGGTCCTTTGTTGCCCTTGAACGCTTCGTCAGACTCTGCATAGTACGCATGGATCCACCGACTAATGTCTGCCGATTGGGACGACAGCCAGCTCACCATGTCTTCGTGATTGACTGCCTTGCCTGAGCTGAGCTCAGCGAGTTGTGTCTCTTTCTCCTGAATCTGTGCCAAGAGGATTTGGTGCAGCGGGTGCCCTTCTTCGGGTAAGTGCGCTCGAAACTGTTCGATCTCCGTCCGTAACTTTCCTCTCGCACCACCAGATGCCGCCGTATCGGACACCAGCTTGCGGTAGACAGCTGCACGCAGCGCATTCCGTTCCGCATCTTGCTGCAGCTTCGCCGCGATGCGCGCAGTACCCTGCCGGCTGTCCGTGAAGGTGATCATTCGCCGCCCTCGACGAGGCATATCCAGAGGCGTCTCACCGTCGGGGCAATACTCGAGCAACGTTGGGATCACATTCCCCAGGTAAAAGGGAGCCCCGAGTCTGGGTCTTCTAAACTGGCGAGATGGCGTTTCACGCCCCTCGCACTCTGGGCACCTGAGGACTAAGCCACCGTCATCGTCAATCGAGACATCCTGTATCCAAATTGGGATCGCGTCTTCTACCGTTTCATGAGCCAGTTCCAGCGTATCCTGCTTTAAATACAACGGTGCTCTGGAGGAGTGCCCGTTGACAATCAAAACATGTGTACGCACAGAAGGGGCTGGCGCTGCATCAGCCTCCGGCTCAGAATCGGATTCTTCGTCGCTCTCTGCCGGATCTCGGTCCAGCAAAAACTCGTCTGGCTCATCCTCCACCGGGACCACCAAGCGCTGAATGGTTCCAGCACTCACCAGATCAGCACTCAGGAATGTCTGATTGCAGTCATTGCACGAAACCAGTGGATACACAGGAGCACCACAAACACAGTGCCTTCGCTCATCGGTATACACCGCGCCAAAGGCCCATTCCGGGTCATCCAACTCTGTTTGCCGCTTGGCCGTGCACTGAGCGTGCGCACACGCCCACATGCCGTTCAACGTGTTATGAAAAGCGTGCATGCGAAGCGGCAAGAACGCCCGGGCAGAACGCCCATCGCCACCCACCGCTCGTGTCAGAACGTCGAGCCACTGGAGTGCATGAGACTCACTTGCCTCAACTTTGGCTAACTCGAGAGCTTGCCGCACCGCAGAGAGGGGCTGAAAACTCTGACCACTCTGGGCAGGCACAAAGAGTCCTCGGAGCCTCCTTGCAACCGGATGCGTTGTCAGCCGTTTGTACAGCCCCGCAGAGTCTTCACTCTGTTGCTGTAAATCTCCGATGGTCGGGACTGAGGAGCTCAGCTCACCTACAGACTCCAGCTCGGGAATGGATCTCTCCCCGGAAACCACCGTCACACGGTCAGCACTGACCCCAGCCAGACTGGAGAGGAATTCTTGCAGCTGCCGTCGGGCCGCTTCATCGCCTGCGCCAATCGTGGCCGAAGTCGCCACAAAGTGAACCTGTTCGGCAGAGGTACCAAATGCATGCAGTACCCGCCTGAGCAAAAGAGCCAACTCCGCCGCCTGTGAGCCAATGTAGTTGTGGGCCTCATCCAGAACAATCCAGCGCAACTTGCCTTTGGATTTGTCCAGGATGGGAGCGTCCTGCGCCCGCACAAGCATGTACTCCAACATGGTCGGGTTGGTGACCAAGATCTCTGGCGGACTTGTTCGCAGGACGGTACGGTCATGCACTTCATTCGGCGCTTCGCGATACCGATCCGCTTTCGCCTCTTCCGGCGTCATCCCGTTGTAGAGGCAGAAGCGGATATCTCCACCGAAAGGCCCGGTCCACGCCCTCAAGCGTTCACGCTGGGACTGGATCAGGGCGTTGAGCGGGTACAAGAATATGGCCTGCACGCCGCTTCCCTTGTCTCCCCCCGTCTTGCTCTGAGCAATGCTGCTGAGCACCGGCACCATAAAACATTCCGTCTTGCCTGAGCCCGTTCCGCTGGTCACCACGACGGATTGGCAACCTGGCCCGAGCAGTGCTTTCCAGGCTGCTAACTGGTGGGCATAGGGTTTGCCATCCGCAGGAAACCGGTAGTCCTTGGCCGACTCACCCCACGGCTTGTCCATGCTCCTGACCACCTCAGGATGCAACAGCTTGCCTGAGAGCTGCGACATTTTTTCGTCGGCGGTCTTCCAGCCGAAAGTAGCTTCAAACACCGGGTCTGCCAGAAAGCAGCCGGCCTCGCCAAAGCCCCTCGAAAACAACGACAACAAGTGGCGACGCAAAGGCTCATTGGAGAACCCCAAGATACCCACGGTGGCGCGTGACGCACGGGTGCTCAACTCAGGCAGCAGCGACGAAAAAAACTCAGGCTTCATAGTTTCTGTGGGTGAAGTGATCATCGAAGGACCACTCATGCAAATTCACAAATGGACTTATCTAGATCGACGCACCGCCGTGCTGCTCTGTTGGGCCTTCATAGCAAGCAAAGCGCCAAGTTGAAGCCCCGCCTCAAACCAGATGGGGTCAAATGACTTGATCTGACGCAGCGCAGCCATATGATCATTTGACTGGAGCCATCTTCCCGCATCGCAAGCCTGAACGAGGAAACCGGTAAGCAACGGCGCATTAGCGACATCGAACTTGGCATATACCGGTGGACTGCCCGGCGGGACCTGCGGTACCCAAAGCAGTCGCCGGCCTAGGGCACGAATGAAATCGACGTAACGTGACTCACAGTGCTCTGTGATGGCTTCCACAAGCTCTTCCCACAGCTTGAAGTACGGCCAGACCTTTTCATCCGCGTGGTTTCGCAACAAGACACGCTGCAAGTGGGAGTCTTCACCTTGCCAGTGCTGCTGCAGTAAGGCGTCAGGGGCGGACGCGAACCTTGCTACCGATTGCTCGAAACGCGGAGTTCGTCTCCCCGACTTTTCAAAAAGTGTTAAATCGATCTGAACAGCCAGGGCTTCAGACACCGAACCGATCTTGTCGAAGATATCATCCACGACTTTTTCCACCACGCCTTGACTTCCAGGTCCTCCGAGCTGCTTCAACAAAGATGCAGACAGACCGTCATGAGCCTTCTGCAAAGTCGCTCGCGACGTGAATTCCCACATCACGCCCAGTTCGTCTCTCATGCGCGATATCAGCTCGTGGATATCGGCAGGGAATTTGAGTGCCGCCGTGAGGCTCGCCTCTTGGCTACGTCCTATCACGCGCCAATAGTCCAGGGTGCTCAATGGGAGATGTTTGAGGTGCTTGTAATGATGAAACACCAGCTTCCATGAGGGGTGATCCATGTCTTCCGTCATGGCAGCCACGACCTTGATCAAATCTCGTTCTCGGTCATGTGGAGTAGATAAGCTCATCGCTCTGGACAATGGACACGCGCCATCGCCAAGCGCCTGCAACGCCCCGAGTCGGTCAAAGGCAGACGTCGACCAAAGCGTCGGTCTTACCAGCAACGACGACATCTGGCTCGGGTATATAAGCCAAGGGCTGTGTCCAGCTGTCAAACCAACCATGCTCCAACGTCCCACAGGCTGTTCACCAGACAGCAGTTGCTCAAGAACCTGGGGCTCGATGGTGCTTTCAAGCAGAGGGATCGCATGCAGGACTATGCCTTCCAATTGATCGACCGACACATTGGCCAGCTGCGAATCCAGCAAGGCTAAGGACTGCTGCTCTCTTTCCAGCTCAACGTCGTAGCGGTTGATGCGCAAGGTTCTGATGATCGCTGATCCCGCAACCAAGTTGACCTCCAGGCAGGCATCAAGATAGTCGCTCTGGCAGAACAGTCCATTCAACGTCGATTCGATCTCAAAGAACCTGAGATCACCCACTCCATTCCCGTCCAAGGGAACCGCAATCTCTGCACGTCGCATTCGGTTGCCTTGGCTTTCGCCGGACAACTGCAGCTCGAGCCGATACCGCTTGGGTGCGCTAGGGTTTCGATCGAATACCTGAACATGCACTTCGCGCGCTCGCTTTAACGTCAGCGTGGTCGAGTTCGGCAATACGCTTCCGTCCGACCTAGCAAAGCGCCCCCCTGTGGCTGGAAATGGCACATCAATATGCAATACCGGCAATGCCGGTGACCATTCGGCTGTCACCGTGACGTTCACAGGGGGTTGCCCGCTAGCCTTCATGGCCAACTTGGCGACCGAGGCATCCGGCGCAAAGACAGGTGACAACGCAGAGCTGGCATGCAGAGCCATGACTCCCCAACCGTGGAGCTCGATGCTGCCGTCGCACTCCGTATCGCCAGATTTGAAAGCAAGGCGAGCATCGGGTGCGACGATTGCCATACGAAACCGCCTCTGACGCTTGCCGTCGACCAGCCACCATGCGTCTACAGGACCGCGATGAGATTTGACGTTCACCAAGCGCTCACCTTTGCGAACCGCTTGCACCCACTCTATGTCCTTGTCGGCAATCGGAAGCGGCTGCCCCTCTTCGTCCAACCGGTACAGGCGAGGCACACCCTGATAAACCGGGAACGGTGAAGAGTGACACCAGAGCCGGTTGCCCTTCCATACGAACTGTTCCTCGACTCCCGTTGGAGCGTGAGTTTGTACGGTGTACAAGTCGTCGTCGGCGAAGATTGAAACGCGTCCTACAACCTTATGTATCCACCGTGGCTCAGGCAGATCTTCCACAAGCCCGATCAGTTCGACGGATGCGTCGTCGACCGGAACTAGCCTGAAACGGTCAGGGGCCAGAACGTGCGCCGATGCATTTGCAACCTTGCAAGAGCCAACACCCACCAGGGTGAGTACCCCCTCAACCGCGTCAAAGACCCAGGGCGCAGAGTCGTCCATCGCTTCGCCGCCTGGCACTGAGGCGGGTGAGACAACATCAGCCCCCACGCTGCGCAAGGCAAACAACACCTCCTGGCACGCATCCTTGCCCAGGAAACGTCTCGGGCGCCCTGAAAGCAACACCGTGCTGTACTGAGCCCCCAGCAACTGCCTCCCCTGCCCTAACGGCAAGCGCTGATCTCCCGCCATCTCCAGTACGAATGACTGAGGGACTTTTGAAGGCGCGACTTGCAGTACAGAAGCCAGTGCATCGACCGAAATGGTGCTCGGCATGCTCAAGGACATTGACAGCGCGTAGCTGTCAGCCTCTGCCAACTTAACAAGGGTGCGCAAGACAGAGACCGGGTACGCCGTCACCATCTTGACTTGGCGTGATACCTCACGCACCAATCCCACCAGCAATGGATCAACAGACTGGTCGTCCACCGCGATGGGGAAACGCTCCCGCCATTTGGGCTCCATCTGCTCCAAAACTGCCACAGGGTTGCCCACACCCGCGAGCTTGTATTCCCCCCGCAGCGTCAAGACGGTCAACACCATCTCGGACAGCAGTCGGTACATCTCTGCGATCCGAACGTGCTGAACCATATCTTCACGATGGCTCTCGAAGTACCCGGCCAGTTGCTGCTCGCCCCAACTCAGCGACTGAGCCTTGCGTGTGGCGCTCAGCAAGAGGCGCGAAATCACCCCATCTCTACGAGCCAGCAACTGGAGCGGCAATCCACCATGAGCGACGATCGCTCCGAGGTAACGATGTCCGTCATCGCTCGGTCGATGCCCCCAGACACGAAGACCCAGTTCTACGATTACAGATCGCTCCAGCGGATCGACTCGGTAGGGAGTTTTTGTCAGCGACTCGAAGATGCTGGTCCATCGCCAAGCTCCCCCAGCGTACTCGCGCCGCCACCATTCAGAAGCGTACAGGACGAACAACGCAGACTCCGCGTTGGACTCATGTCGCCAAGGCATGCCCGCCAAAGCCTCAAAGCGTGCAGAAAAGATTGCTTTGAGTTCTAGATACTCGGCTTGTGTTGCTCGGTATCTGAAGAGCATCTGGCCATTGGCCTTGTCCATGCCGCGTGCCCGCAAAAACGCATGGAACCAATCTTTGACTTCCTGCAAGTCCCGCCTCCCTAGTGGCTTATCAATCTTCAAATGCAAAGGCCAACACGACAGTGTAAGCAGATCCACGGCCAAATCTTCACGGCGAGGTCACCGTTGCAGAAGGTGCGGTAATCCCATGAAAAACCATCGGTGTGAGAAGTAGAAGTTTTCGAAGGAGAATTTCCACATAAAGAAGTCAAGTTTTAGCGACAGTCAGAAAATGGGTGCGCTCAAGCGGGTCGAGACCATCCCGTCCACACGCAATGGCTTCTGCCCGCCTCAACAAATTCATCACGGCATCCAGTAGCTGTGATGTGGTGGCACTGACATCTCCGAGAGTTTTCAACTCTGCCGCGGCATTTAAGCTAGGCAGGTATTTTTCTGGGTTCTGGGCGGCAGCCTCCCAGACTTCCCGGGCCACATGACCAGACACGCCGATTGGAATGACCGGCTTGCCGAGCTCCAGCGCGATCTCGACCTCCTCCCTGACGCCGGGAGACGGAGTCACCTCACCTGTATCACCAGCCTTGTTGCCCGCCAACACAATCAGTGCTCCAACGCGGCAGATCATGTCCACTCGATGCTTCCTGAAAGCCGCAGACCGCGTACGTTCGGGTGCCTGACCCGGGAACGGCCGAATCAAGACGCGTTCTGCGGGCTGCGATTGGGTCGATTCATATACCCCTCTGTAGGCCCCGATGATGGTTTGCTCTGCAATCCCAACCCCGAAGCCAGAGACCAGGTTGAAGCCATTGACGATGAGCTCACGCCCAAGGGCTCGACTCAGTTCATTCAAACGCGCCTCGCCCAAGGGCGCTGCATCCGCAGCCGCCCCCGAAACGAAGACACCGCGCCGCATGACGTACGCCTCCAACGCCCGAAGCAACTCAGGAATGTGCTCGTACTCATCAACCCAGACCGTTTGGATCCCGTAGCGCTTGAGATCGCCGCTGTGCAGATCGGCCCGGCGGCGCTCATAAGAGAGTTCCTCCGCATTGCGTCGCCCTTCTGGACACACGGCCGGCGTCCGACGCGTGATCCAGAAGTGCTGCCTGCACCTCTGCTCGAGTTGCTCCCGGACCTTTGACAAGATCCGTTCGACGTTGGGGTCTGAGAAGCTGAAGCCAATGAAGAGCAAAGTCTTTTCGATGAAGTCACCTTTCAGGCTGTCTGTGAACAGCCTGCGCTTGACGTCATAGAGCTCATAGTCTTGCTTGGTCAGCACCGCTTCATGCGGGTGCGTCACGCAGCCATGCATCTTGTAGATCGTGACGTCGCGGCCTTTACGAGCCTGGGCCAGATTCTGGATGGACAGCTTGACTTCCACGCGCCGCCCTGCCGCCTCATAGGCTTGCTCCAGCAGCTGCTCGTAGTTAGTGGTCCACACCGTGTCGATGGGCAAGCGCGCCAAGACCTCATGCACTGGCGTTGGCACCGCATCCTTGGTGAAGGCTTCGATGAGCCGATCATCCAAGTTGCCCCTGCCGCCCTTGTCATTCACATGGAACTGCGCCAGCGCCAGAAGGTCATGCTCCTTGTCGATGTCCAGCTCCAGATCTTCGGCGACTTCTGTGAGCAAGCCACGCCAGTCAACGAAGCCCGCTGCGCGAGATGCGCCAGCTCCGACGAACAGGGCGCCTTCACCATTGAGGACTTTGTTGCCATAGTCCCTGATGAATTTGCGCTGATCGCGGTCGGGCGACCAAGTTTGACCGCCGCCATTCAATTGGCACCTCGAATCTCGATGGCCTTCTCGATCCACGACTCCAAGTTCTTCTTGATGTGGTCGTAGACGTCGGTGCTCGATGTGTAGGGCGGGTCATACACTTTCACGATCGAGGACAGCTTCTTGCCACCTGTACCGTACGTGATGTGATCAAACGGATTTGCGCCCTTGGATGACGTCTTACCGTCGACGCCCTTCAGCCCATGGATGTGAACCCCGAGCACACCTTTTCCAGCGTTCCAGCCTTCGATAATCTCGTGGTTGATCCACTTACGGCCAGCGGTCTCGGCACCAATCAGCACCACGATGCAACTGCGACCATGCATTTGGTCCGCGATCCACTTCTCGATCGCTTTATCGCCACCCTTGGTGACGGTTTCCCAGTCGTTGTCGGATGTCGGCTTGTTGCCCTCAATGGCCCCGATGTTGCGGACCTGAGAGACACGCCAGTTGTCTGGTTGGTAATGGAAGCTGTAGAAAACGCGTCGGGCCATGATGTTCTCGTTGAGAGTTGCTGAAGGTCCGGAACCTGAACTCAGATGCCGAACACTTCAAACAACTGCGAGATGCGTACCACCACGTTGAGAGCCATCAGCCCAGTTAAATCAATAACTTACAGCCGAATATGAACGACAAGACACAACAAAATTTGCGAAACATAAGAAACGTTACAAAGAAAGCCGAAACTCATCGGAACCAATGACCTCGAACGGGCGAGGCGCATCTCCGTATGCGTAGCTTCCTTGGCGCTCCTTGGTCGCGGCATCGAACCGCCATTTCCAACTGAAGCCACATACACACACCGCTTTGAATCCCTTGCGGTCAGCCTGAACACCACGGGAAGTCACAACGTCACCACAGACCTTGCAGGTGGCCACCAGTTCAGCAGCCTGGAGTGCCAACCACATGCTCGAGATGCCAACCTCGCTTGCCCCGGCAGATTGAATGAGCGATCGCAGTCGTGCCTGATCCTGATCGGCTACGGGCTTGAGCACGCGAAGCCCACACCCCTCAGCTGAGAACGTGCCCGGGAAAGCGGAGCACAGCGCTTGTGCAGATGCGTGCGGCCAAGGGGAAACGACCATCGGATACACGGATGCGAGCCGTGAAATGAGCCATGCCTCGATGCGAGCCTTCACTCTCTCAACAGAATAGAACTGCAACGGGTTAAGAACTGCATCCTCACCTGTACCCCACTGAGACGCATCTTCAGTAGCCGATGGCGGTGCGTAGCAGAACATGACTTGTCGTTCACTTCCATCCAGGGGCCACTGACCTTGGCCTCGCCATACCGGCGCAAAAGTCAAACGACGCTCTACATCAAGGGCGCCGGACTTCAAGTGGAGTAGGAACTCGCCTCTCGCCGATTCAGCGAGGGTAAGCGACCACTGACCAAATCTGTACTCGGCGTGCCCTCTTCCTGGTTTCAGCAGCTTTGACGAAGACAGCGCGTGCTGGATCAGCAAGCTTACATAGCGTCTGAACTGCTGATATCGCCCTTCAGCAGCTTCAATCTTCATCTTTGCAGTTCGAGCTTGATCACTGCCCACGGCATGGGCCATGGACCACAGCGGTCGCAGCCGCTTGTAATTCTGGTCATGCAGCAGAACGTTGGTTGTGCGGAGGACCTGCGGTACACGCGAGCCGCTGGGAATGGCTTGATACAAGCGGCCAAGTCGCAGCCTCATGATCTTCTTCATGAGGGTGGATAACTCTGAAAGCACATCCGAACCGGCGCTCTTGGATTGCGCATCAGTTGAGTAGGCTGTACCCCAAAGCGCGCACAAACGGTACCGAAGACGGTGATCAAGTTCCTCAGCATTGGCGATCGCAGCTGCGTCAGTCCGCCTGGCTTCCAAGGTACGAAGGCTGCGTACTCTTTGATTCAGGTGGATGTACAGCCTGTCCAAGAGACGTGCGTAGACAACGTTCTCATAGATATAAAGCTCGTCCTCACTTACCTCAGCCAGCAGGCGTCTGGGACTCACGCCCTTGAAGTCTCGTCTGTTCCAATCATCAGAGTGGGAAGCCAGTCTCACGAGAGCCCCGCTTGCAAGTCTTCTGGCTCGCGATGTCGGGGTGAGTTCCGCGTCGTAGCGCATGCTCATGCGAGGCGAGCGCTCGATGTTGAAGAGATGCGGCATGTCCTTGGCCAGTCTCTTCTCGAGTTCGGTCAGCTCAGCTTGCTCTTTGAGCTTCCCAGGCATCACTGGGGACGGCCTATCAGTCAGGCCATGTTCATCAAGCTCGTCAACAACGGCTTGCACCGCTCTGACCACGAGGTCCTGATCGGCGTCTTGCTCAGACGCAAAACCTAAAAAAACAT
Source organism: Aquabacterium sp. A08 (assembly GCF_011742065.1). Lineage (NCBI taxonomy): Bacteria > Pseudomonadati > Pseudomonadota > Betaproteobacteria > Burkholderiales > Sphaerotilaceae > Aquabacterium > Aquabacterium sp. A08. The sequence goes on along the minus strand of NZ_JAAQQT010000668.1, from coordinate 50,680 downwards.
GGCTTTCGGCGACGTCACCCTTGCGAGCCTGCAGATCACAACGGCCAGTGCCAGGGGTCCAGAGGATGTCACCGGCCTTGAGTTGGATGCTGTCGTTGAGTGTGGCATCGACCAGAATGCGATAGCGCCCCGAATCCACTTCGCGCGGAAGATCCGTCTCGCAACCTGTCACGAGATCGAAAGCCCTCATCCACCACGCTCCATGCGCCTGCGGTCACGGCCTAGTGCGTCGACACACCTTGCAGGCTCACCCTCCAGTTCGCACTCTTCCCAAAGCAGATGCAGCGCATCTTCAATTGTGCGGAGATCGTCGGGGCCCATGTCATGACGCCCGACAACTTTGCCATCGCGGAACATGCGACTGTGCAGCATGTGGTCGACCGCAACTGACTCGCTGCCGCCGGATTCCAGAACGACCGGCACGAACCGCTTGAACTGAGCCTCGAAACGATTACCCCATCCCAAATGCCATTGTTTTGACAACAGGCTAGTCAGTTCACTAGCGTTGATGAACTGCAGTAGGTTCTCTACCTGGGGCTTCCAAACTTCGACCGCTTTGCTGAAGCTCTTCTTGAGGCTGGACACGCTCCATTGAGCAGGGGATTCAGGCCGCTTCAGCGTTGCATCCTCGCCATCAAACTTATGCAACTCCATGACGAAGGCGCGGTCATGCGTCTTGTCCGCAAAGCTATTCGTGGTCTCATCCTGGTTGGCTGTGCCAATGAACCACACGTTTGGCGGAACGAGGATGTCTCGCCCACCTCGCAGAAGCGCGGGCACCATGCCTCCCGCGGGAGAGTCCATCAAGTTGATCCATCGATCAGGCTCGTTCATCTCCAAAGCAGACAGGAAGTCAGCAAAGTACTGCTCTGGCCGAGACAGGTTCATCTCATCCAGCAGAACGATGTTGAAGCGATCCTTCCACTGGGGCATCTGTGCTCGGTACAAGGCCTGGAGCGTGTTCTTCTCGTAGTACTTCTTCTCGAACGCGTTGTAGTACCCAAGCAAGTCGTTTCGATCACGCCAACCAGCCTGTACGGCAACGGTGGTGCAATGCCCCCCGACGGCCTTTGCAAAGGCCATCGCCAGACTCGTCTTGCCTGTGCCACTGATGCCCTGCAAGATGTGCAAGTGACTCATCGCCAAGCCACCCAAGAAAATTTGGATGTCTTCGGTGCTGTACTGGAGCACCTTGCCATCTCCGCCGCTGTACGCAATACGTGAACGCAGCTCTGAAACCAGTTGCGGTAGCTTGGGCACAGGATCGGTGTGAGCATCGACGGCCATGTCTCGGTCCATGAGCATCAAGGCAGGGAATGCACTCTCGCCCTCACGCTTGTCCAGCAGGCTCTCGACGTCACGACGAAGGCGATCGTTCTGCTCGTGCAGAACAGCACGACTGCGCTCCATGGCGGCCTTGGCCCGTTCCCAGTCTTCTCTTTCCGTCACGCTTCGGCGCCAATTGCTTTCTTGTGACCTCAAAGCCACCAGCTCAGCATCGAGCTCGCGAATCTTGTTGAGATACAAGTCCCTCTGAGCTTTCAGCTCGGCAGGATCATCGCTAGTCAAGCGCATGTGCGCATCTTGCAGTTCACGATCCTTCTCTCTGCATTCACTGCGCAGTTTCTCCAACTCGTCCAGGAGCGCGCGGGGATCTCCGCCAGCGCTGGAGCGCAGGTCTTCCAGCTCATCAAGCTCCGCCTGCAATCGATCAAGCTCCTCAGACTTTCTGTCTAGCCTTTGCTGAAGGCGAGTTTCGCGTTCCTTCGCTGCGCGTTGAACCAGCTCGAGTTCCTCCTGAACAGCCTCCACCGCCACGGACCGCCCCACCCTGAGCAGCTCCTCGTTCATCTTGAGGCGCTCCTCACGTTTGTCCAGCTCTGCGGACCGCCTGGCTTGCTCAACCGCCTCCTCCTGAAGCATCAAAGTGCGAGCGCTCGCCACCTCAATCAGTGCTGCAGCATCCGCTCTTGCTCGGATCAAGATCTGCTCGCGTTGGGCCTGCATCTCGACAGCCAGACGATCACGCTTATCTTCGAGGAGACCAATCTGCTCTCGAAGCAACTTGAGTGCTTCCTCTCGCTCTGAGACGAGTCCACCACGCAGAGCTGCCTCCTGCACTAGCAGTGCCTGCTCCTTACGCAGCAGCTCAGACTGCTTGGCCTCGAGCTGCGCCTGCTCATCTTGAAATGCCGATCTCAGTTCCCCTTGCTTCAGTTGTTCCTCGGACAGGTCGCTTCTCTGCGCGCTCAGTTCTTCACGTTCTTGCACCAAAGACTGACGCTCTGCTTCGATCGCCGTCCTCTGCTCGTCTAAACCGTGCAGTCTATTCTTGAGCAGAGTTCCGAAGCTTGCAAACTGTTCGATGAAGGCGCCGAGGCGCTGCTGCACTTCCGGAGGCGCACCAGTCCACAGCTCCCTGACTTCTTGCTCATTCCAATCAGGAGCAGGGATGTCCAGCAATGGAGCGGCCTGCAGTGTTGTTGCAAACAGCTTGCTGAGGACTGGCGGAGGTGCTGCTTGCCCCGTTGGCTTGCTTTGGGGAGGGAGCCGATTCTTCTTTCCCATGTCTGTACTTCTTAAAGATAGCTTTCAAATTGACGGAACCAGTTCAGGGCTGACTGCGTCAGTCGCAGTACCTCGTCCTTCTCGAGGCGATGATTCGTTGCGTGGCTGCTGTCGTTTCGCAGGTCCATCAGTGCCCAATCCAGGCCGTCGTCGGAGACCGCACGCAACGGGTGATCGATGTGCACATATGTGGACAAGAGCGCTGCCACCATCAAAGCTTTGAATGGGCGATCTCTGTCCTTTCCTGCAAGCCTGACCTGCTTCGCTGCTTGCCCGCTGAGTGCATCAACAGACGGTTGCGTGAGTGGCTTTGCCAGAGGCAACGACTGAAGCAACTGCTGGAGTTCTCTGCGTTGCCAGTGATATGGCCAGTCCCGTGTCTCTACTCGCCAGCGACCCAGCATCCACTTCAACGTGGCCTCTAAAAGTGAGCCGCACTGGTTGGCCAAATTGGCCAACTCCTCTTGGTACGGACTGGATGCTGCAGCGATGCTTTCTTGCAGCCGAATCACTCGAAGCAAGTACTCTTGCATCATCTCGTGCTCCGGCTTGGTCAAATTGGGTGCCTCTTGCATTGCCCGCGCTTTTGCAAGCAAATCCAGCTGCGCTAACCGGTCCGCTGGTGTCGCACCAGCCAGGTCGGCCTCATCTTGACGAAGCAGGTCGATGACCTTCTTTGCTAAATAGGGCTCTCTGCTCAGGGCGGGGATCAATGCTTCACGTAGGGGACGCAAGGCGGGCGTCAATCGCCATGGATCGGACACCAGCCACGGGTGCAGGTCCCTCTCTGGCGCATAGATTTCGCAGACAGCCCAAGCCCTCTTAGGCGGCGTGTCGAGCAGTTCCAATGACTGATCGGAGTACGCCACCCAATCCTCCTCGTCAACAGCGGCTGCGCGAATATCTCGGCGAAAGTCTCTCCACGCCGTTTGCAAAGACTGCAGATCGGGCACCGGGTCGTGTGCGCGAAACGGCAAACGATATGGTTTTCGCACATGACCGGTACCCCGATCATCGACGAACTCGGGGCGGTCCCTTGAGCTGCTTGACGTGGGTCGAACTTCCTCCAAGCTTCGCGCAAACCTGGGGAGCAGGCGGCCTGAAATGGCATCCCTGAACGCATACGCGACAGTCAAGGAAGATTCGGCCTCCTCGCCAGTCAATGCATCGAGGCCTCGTTCCGTGATTCGCTGCCCAACATCGACCCAGCCCCTGGGTTGCAGCTCCTGCGAGATGATGAACGCAATCAAATCTCGATCCAACTCAAGGTTTGAAGCCAGCTCACTCAAATCGCGCACGCCCGTCGCCAGTAGACCGAGGACAGCCTCTTGAAAGACATTGATGTGATGGCTGCTTTGAGGAGCCAAAACCGAGAAAACATCCAAGGGCCAGAGGATTGGCGTTGCGTTCTTTCGAACCGGGCGTCCCCACTGCAGATAAATCTCAGCTGACACGTCTGGACTCCGCTTCACACAGTTCGAGGAAATCGCACATCTCTGGCACGGCCTTCATCGCCACATCGCCGCGATACATGTCAGCGTCACCCACAGCAAGTAAGTACCGACGTTGACGACTCATGGCCACGTTCAAGCGATTGGAAGAGCGAAGGTGGCCAAACTTGGCGCTGGCTTGTTTCTCAAAGGCTTCACGCTGTGATTCGTCACCGTCGTCGACAGGTGCAGCCAACTTCACTGTGTTGCTTCGCACCGTTGACAGCAGCACCACATCGAATTCCTTCCCTTGGAAGGCATCGACTGTGCCAATTCGGAGCCGCTCGGTGCACACCGCATTCGCGGCCATTGATGGCTTGATGATCCATCCTGTCTCAGCCCTCTCTGTGATGCGATGCCTGGGTGCAGACAAGGCTTCATTGATGGCATCTCGTTGTGCCGCATAGAACGTGATCACACCAACGCTCATTTCAGGTGGCAATGTTTCCATCAGCCGTGAAACCTCCTCGGCAACTCTGATGGCCTCAACCTCCCTAAGACGACTTGACCCCTTGCGTTCTTCAGGCCCCCTTGAATGGGGCACATGAATCCATGAGCAGACAGCTCGGCCCAGCCCAGGGACATCGTCCATGAAGTCAGATTCCAGCAGCCCCGACTTCACCCGGCCAAGCCCAGGTCGCTCATAGAACTGCCTGCTGACAAAGTCACCCAATCGTGGGTGCATACGGAATTGGGTGTCCAACATGACGACGCGTGAGAAGCCATCCGAAGCCTCCCGCTTCTGAAACTGTCGCCAGAGTCGTTCGAAAAGGCTCTTCTTGTAGACGTCGCTGCTGATCTGCTCGCCTCTTTCGGCCGTGATCTCTTCCTCAATGTCTGCATCCAACAGGTGGGGTAACTGCCGTGGGTCACCCACCAACACCACTCGACGCTTGGCCAATGCCATCGGTACAAACAGATCCATGGGGTTGGCTCTCGCAGCCTCGTCAATGATGACGCTGGAGAATCGCAAGGAATCCAGGCTGTCTTCACGCCCATCTTTCAGCAAAGCCATCTGGCGGCTGGCAGACTGCTGGCAAGTTGCGCCCACGATGCTGCTGTATTGCGCCACGGCGCTGCGCACTCTGTTCGGGCTGCTGGCCAAGGCATCGACATACTTCTCCAAGACTGCGGCACGACCATGGGGGGTGGAAATCACTTTCTCCTGGATGAAGTCCTGCAACTCCTTGAGAAGTGTTTTCAAGGTATCTGATAACTGAAGACGCTCTTCATGGGTTCTCGCATCGTTTGCCAAACGATCAAGAAGTCGAGACTTCATCTCCACCAAAGAGGGGAGCATTTCATTGGGAAACACCTCTGTCGCGCAGGCTTTGTCTAGCGCTTGCAGGTCTTGCTCATCAAGCATTCCAGTGAGGGCGCTGAGCCTAACTCGCACGTTCATCAATCGAGCCCGACCGTCGTCAGCCGCTCCCTCCGGTGTCACCCGAATGGCTCGAACGGCTCTTCGCAGACCTCTCCAACGTTCGGCATCCACGCCAATTGCGGGAAAACTCACGCGCAGACTGCCCGTGAAGTCCGTTGCCTCCTCCCATCGGTCCATCCATGCGGAAGGCACTCGGATGCGTGCCACAGCGCCCAAGTCCTTAACCATTGAGGTGACACGAGCGAATGACTCGGCTCGGTGCTCGGGTGGACAACCCAGCATCAAGAGGTCGTTGATCGACTTGCCGAGGTCGCGCAACAGGCCCACCGCAGGGTTGGAAGCAAGAAGTGCGTTCAGGTGCTGCTGGACTTGTTCCGACTTGGCCTTGCGCCACCCTTCAACTGAATCTGATCGACTGAGATCTCGTCCCTTGCCCACTTTGATGGCGGGCAAGCCATACACGTCGGTCCGCTCGAGCGCGTTCTCTACTGCATCGTGCTGAAAGCTGGAGATGAGAACGTCTTGTGCAATCGACTGAATCTCGTTCAACTCCGACAAACGTCGCTCAAGGGCTGCAATCACCTGGGTCTTGCCCGTTCCCGGTGGGCCGATGATCAATGCAACATCTGGCGTATTCAATGCCACCCGGATGGCCTCCTCCTGCTTGTCTGTCGGGCGACCTGACCGGAAGCATGCGCGCGCATAGGTCGTGAGGGCCGGGAGCCTGGATGGCCTGACCATTGGTATGGGCTGATCCTGAAGCAGTGCCCTCAGACCTGGTACACCGCGACCAGATTCGATGAACTGCCGCGCCTTGATTCTGCGTGACTGCTGTGTGCGGTCTCCTGTCACCGACAGGTAAACGTACCCCCGAGAAGGCGGAGCGTCTGCACTCTCCAGTTCCAGCAAAAGTTCGCCGTCTCGCCACTTTGGCTTCGCCCTCATGGGGCTTCGCCGAGGCTGGGTACTCGCAGCCAGGTCGTTGTAATGCCCGGAGTTCCAGTCAGGCGCTTCGTCCGCGATCTCAATCTGGTCGTCGTCTTCTGCGAGCTCCCGCCATCGGCGAGCCATGGCCTGCATTGCTTCGGGGTCACCCAGTAGGCGCCATCCACCTCCTTCATCGCTGAGCGGCTCACATCGGGTGTAGGCCAAGGCCTGAATGCTTGCTGCTCGTTTGACGGTGCGTTGCCACTCGCGCTCGCCATACGTTTTCCAGAGGTCCAAGTAGGTACCAAAGGTGCTCGTGACGGTCTCAAGCCTCCCTGTGCTGTTTTCGTTGATGCACTCGACCCCCTGAGCCTGGTCGATGAATCGAATCTCACCTTCGGCGAGAACCCAGGCAATGTCTGTGCTGATCTTTCTGGTCGAAACCTTTTCGACCCACAACATTCCCTGAGCATCTTTGCTCAGGTCAAGGACGTGTTTACGGCCCAACAACTGAAAGCGTCGCTCGTCTGGGCGATCACGCATCGGCATGAATGCACGCACATTTGAACTGCCAGGCACGTCACACAAGAACTCATCCTGTAGCCATACGATCGAATCCCTCACATCCGTGGTGTCGACAACCCGCAGGATCTTCAAGCTTTCGGCGGTTCGAACATCGACGATAAACGCCATGCTGCATTCGTCCAAGATGTTCTGAGCCGGAACAACGCGGAGATACACAAAGTCTGCTTTCAGGGTGTCCAGATGCCACAGAGCGGTGTTGCTCAAGGCGTACTGAAGCAACGCCCCAGACTCAGGAACCAGATCCAACTCGACGGTCCGATCATCTTGTCGGAGTAACACTTGATCGCCTTGCGCCCTGACAGTCACCTCTTCATGGCGTCGCCAGTCTTTTGTCTTGAAGTCGCGCTGTTTGACACGCGCCATCAAAAGTTCTGAGGTGAGAAATGGCGTTTCGTTGAGTTTCATCTCACGCTCACCATTTGAAGTTCCATGCGTCGTGCATGTCTTTCAACTCGCCGACATGCAGCGCATGAGCGAGTTCACGAGGAGGCAAGTTGACGCGCCCTTTGATTCGTGTCGGCGACTTGTGGCCTGCCATTTGCAGATAGAGCGCTTTCTCACCAGTGGGCGTGATGCAAAGCTCATGGCCCTTGAGCACCATTTCTGCAATGACGGCGCTGTCCTCATAACTGGCAGAGCCGGGTGAGGCATTGCGCAGCTGAACCGGCTGCTGTCCTACAACTTGATAACGTTCAGATTTGATCCAACGATCCTTGTTCACACTGCCCTCGGGCAGTTGATCCAGGGGGCAGAACACGAAGTGATGCAAGCGAATCGCTTGCTGAGATGAAGCGGAGCTCTCACAAAATGGGCACTCACCTGTGTCTGACCAGAGGATTGAATTCCCACAACCGCCAGCGCTTGACTCGCAAACAGTCTGCTGGGCAAGGGCAGATTCAAATGCTTCAGCCCACTCCGTCATTAATGGTCGAGCCTCGGGTGTCTTTACACCGCCTCGGAAGCAGCGGTCAAAAAGTTGGGTCAACTCCGGGGTACAGACGGTAGACCGGCTGAGTCCCAACGCTGTGCTGTTCCGTGTATCTGCCGGGTGATCTATCCATGGCAGCTCTCCGCGCAGAGCAGCTGACTCCAGCTCTGGATCTGCGTCCACCATGTCGCCGCTCTTGAACGGGTGGAGCAACGACAGCAACTGGAACGCGATCACCGCAAAGCTCCAGATGTCGGTGTAGGTGCTGATGCCAGCATCCTCTCGAACCAACTCCGGTGCGCCGTAGTCAGGGGTGTAGAGCTGCAGGGTGCTGTCGCGAACCGCGTAGGTCAGGTTGTCACAGTCGATCAACCAGACCTGGGCATGCTCCACCGACTGGGATACGAATACGTTCTTCGGTGAGAGATCACCATGAGCCAGGCCCAGTCCATGGAGCTTGGCCAGCACACGCGCCAGCCGTGCCAGCACAGCCAACCTTCGCTTCAAGCCACCGGACGTTAGGAACCCATCCAGTCCACGCCCTTCCAGCATGGCATTTTGAGCCTCAATCAGCAAGTCTTCCAGGGGCACCAACCCGTCCATCAGCTCCATCAAGTAGCCCACTCTGGGCTTCAAGACCAAAGCCTTGGGCATCGCAAAAGGCAGGTCAAAGTCTTCGATCGGCAAGCGCTTCACAGCAGCGATTTGCTCTGCCCAGACCTTGGCGCGCGGGTCCGCGCTCGGCCACTTGCACAGCTTGACGAGCCATCTCGGTTGACCCTTGATGGTGACGACAGCCCCTTGACCGCCTTCGGCAATCTTCTTCTCAAGCACATGGATGCGCCCGAGGTCGTCCTGCACAGACTGCGCTTTCTGCCCAGCCCTGGTGCCCCCCAACTTCGCCGTGTCTGCCATGACAGTTAACCTCTGAAAATCATTGACATCGTCTTGTCGTCTGTGTGACCCGGAGTCGCCCAATGGGTCATCTCATGCTTCAACCACGCGCGAGCGCCTCTGCGGGTACGTGCAGCCACTTCCCGATAAACAGCTTCGGCAAACCCTCCGATCCGATGGGCGTCAATGTCATCGGACACGCCATCGGTCATCAACAGCACGAAGTCTCTCGGGTGGCGCAACTGCACCGAGCCTGTCGTCCAAGCGGACCACGATTGATCCACGCCAAGCGCCTGTGTCTGGTTGCCAAACCCAGTGCGTTCTGGTGTGATGGCCCGAACGGTGCCCTGGCTCTTGGCTACGATCAGCCCGTCGCCCATCTGCAGGTAGCGAACCGCCCCGTGTGCATCACACGCGGCCACGAGTAGCGTGGTGGCGTAAGCCGCAGGCTCAGGTGAATCCACGCGCGCCAACCAGCGTTGATAGATGGCCCTCACCACGTCCCGGTCCGGCAGCTTCCAAGCATCAATTCCACGAAACACCGCTTGTGCGCTCTGTACTGCCAACCTTGAGCCGACTCCACTGAATGGCTTGCTGCCCAAGCCGTCAGCGACTGCCGCGATCCATCCGCCCCGCCACCCGCGCACACTTAGTGCGTCTTGGCTGGGCTGGCATGCCTGCAAATGCCCTGGGCCTGTGACTGATGCCCCAACTGCCCGCAACACTTACAGCGCGTCCAGGTCAAGGTCATCAGAGAGATCGCTGCCCAAGTCCAAAGCCAAGGGCTGGTCTGGGCTTGTGCTGGTTGAACGAGCGACCACACTCATCGTCACGGCCTTAAAGAACTTCACGATGTCGCGGGCACCATCGGCCTCGAATACGGAGGTTTCGCGGTCATTGACAAACTGGCCCAGCATGGCTCGGTCGGCGTCAGCCCCAATAGCCATCGCAAAGCGGCTTGCTTTTTGCGCCCGCTCGCTGCCCTTCAGCGCGGCCAGTGGCTCTTCCCAATCGTCTGTGGGCGCGCCATCAGAGACCAAAACCAGCACAGGCCGATAAGAGCGTGCAGGGACTTTCTCTTTGTCTTCCAGGAGTTGACGGGCCATTTCAAACGCGCTCCCCATTGGGGTACGTCCTTGTGCGCGAAAGGCCTCCACGCCGGCAATTCGATCTGCAGCCACCAAGGGGAGGTGCTCTTTGGCTGCTTCGCCGCCGAATGTGATCAACCCGACTTGTATCTCTGCCCGCAGCTTGGACTCCTCGCCGAAGCTCAAAATCATACTTTTGAGGGCGTTGTTAAGGATGTCGATCTTGCCGTCCTCGGACATGCTGCCGCTCACGTCGGCCAGCACTATGACCGGCAAGGGACGAGGCTGCGGTATGGCGAATGCCTTCAGCTTCGTGGCCGGCGCCGCCTTTGTATGCAGCAGAGCGTCATGTTCTTTGTTTCGAATGACTGTCGCTTGATGAAAGCGACTTGCGATGTCTTCTTCGTAGCTGGCCCAACCCATGGGTACTCTCCTGTTTACTGATGTCAATTCTGAGGGCGATGCCTGGCACAACCTGCCTGGTGGCGGATGCTTTTGAAGTCGGCATTCTTGTAAGCAGTAATCACCCGCCCGTCTGCGGCGACCACCACATGCACGTCTTGCAGTGCGGAGAAGTTGAAGCCCAAGGGTGCAAAGTGCTTAACCTCTCGGCGACCCATGACATGGTGCTGCGCGGCTTTGATTTTGACCTTTCGACCAAATTGGATGACGGTTTGAATGTCGATGTCACTCAGGCCGCGTTGCTGCATCCGCTTGCGAGCATGCTGAGTGAGTGGGACTTCAAATGTCGTTTCTCGGGGCTGAAGTTGTTGTGGCATCGTCTTCTCCTGGTTGCCACAACAGACATGCCAGATCCGGACCAAGCCTAGAAGACGATGTTTTCTCAACAAAAACAAAGACTTGCTTTGATGTTGCCAACAAACCATGGCCATTACATGATAAGAATTTTTATGTTTCTGAAGATTTATACCCATCAAATCACCTCCAGCATCCGAACCTCGCCAAGGCGACCGTTTTCTAGCGCCACGACAAATGACACTGAGCGGTCGTGCTTGAGGAGCAGGTTGGCAGAACGATTGAGCACGTCGTTACTGGCTTTGTGATGCTGCTCCAGAACCATCCCCGTGATCACAGATTGCTGACGGATAGATTCCTTGCGCTCGTACAAGGTGGAGCCCAAGTTGAAGAACGCCTTCACTTTTGCCAGATCGGTGTCAAGCGCCTGATTGCGCATGGCGTTCAGCTTGCTGAGCTCACCGATGCCTTCCTCAATGCTGCTCTTACGTGCCGCTTTGAAGCTGGGCTCACCTGGGTAGACCGACCAGACATACCAGGCTAGAACGCGGGTCTGGAGGCAGAGTGAGATTTCGTCAGCCAGTGCTTCAAGACTCTTATGCTTGGCCTTTAGGTCTGCGGTCAGCTGCTCGGTGCCCACTGTCTCGGTGTGCTTCACGTCCTCAGAGGCTCGCGCTCTGAACTCTGCAACCAAGTGCTCGTAGGCCGCAAGCAGCTCGCGCTCACAGGTTTCCAGTTGATTTCTCAACGCTTCGGGCAATTCGTCCGCGCGGATTGCCTCGGTGGCCTGCCGCAGGTAGTTATGGGTGCCGACGATGACGCCTTGTCGCGCCGCAGACAGGGACGCTTGAATGCGATCGATGCCCTTGGTTATGGTGTCCAGCTTAGAACTGATGTCCGCTAGGTGCTTCTGAGCAACGATCACCGAGGCGACCTGCCAAACCGCGCCGGCATTGACGATGCTTGTAAGGCGACTTGGGTCGAGCAGGACGGCGTTTTCCTTGATGCCTTTGGCGCCCATGGAGAAGGCTCGGTAACCTTCTCCTGTGCTGGACCGCACGAGGTCGCCATTGATGACCACCTCCATGTACTTGCGACCACTGCTTAGCTCATTTTTTGTCAGAAGTGCTGGAGCCGCTTGCAGAACAGAGTTCAGCCGCCCCGCAACGCTTCCTTGGAGCTGGGCTGGCAAGGCTTTGGCAAAGCGTTGCTCATCCATCAGCGGAGCAATGCGCAGTGCAGGTTGACTGGGGTCGCTGCCAATCAGAAGTTCGTGGGTCGCCTCGACCTCAACCTTTGCGGGCAATGCGGTGACTCGAGTTGTCTCTGCGCCGGACACGGCGGTTGAGTGCTCGCGTGCAGATGAGTCGGGTCTGTTCCTCCTCAGCACGAACGCTGCGACGACGATAGCGGCACAGATCATCGCGCCGAGCATCAAAACCTGGATGTTTGTCATTTTTTCTCCCTGATGACTAATCCTTGATTGCCATCATCATGTCAAATGTTTCAATATGTTGCGCCCCCCGGATGCAAACCCTTCAAACGCGGGAATAGGGGTAGTTCGCCGGCGCCCCACATTGATCACCGCCTCAGATATGCGAAGGCGCCGGTCCCGAGTAGCTATCGCTGCACGGATAGCTGCCATTCGATGGCACGACGGGCTGAAGCGATGACGTCAAGAAACGTGACGGCTTCAACCTCGGCTTCCCTCTGAGATGAAGGGAAGTCGGATGAACGTCGGCCCCCCATGAGCAGCACCCTGATCGGCTTGGCCATATGTTTGGCCAGCTCATGTCGGTAGCTGATCGCTTGGATGTAGTCATCGTGATTCAGCCCGTGTGACGGGCGCTTAAACTCGATCAGAAGGCACGAGCCATGCAAGTCTTCATTGAGCAAAAGGTCTGGGCGGTCAGCAGCCTTTGCTCCCTCGTACTTTCGACCAAGCGCATCCTCTATGGTGCGTTTGAGCGTCTGATTCGAACGGAACAGGGTGTAGGTGATGCCAAGGATCCAAAGATTGCGTTCAATGGCCTTATGCATCTCGCTTTCACGCGTCTCGGGGTTGCGGGCCAAGGCCTCCAGTTCATCGAGAAACTGCATGCGTGCCTTGGCTTGGGTCACCAGGATGGCCATGTCGGCCATACCAAATTCGTCGAGAGCCGCAGAGATGGTCGCAACATCCTTTCGGGCTGCATCGTGTATGTGCGACAGGACGGCACCGTACTCTGCATGCTCCATCGCATCCAGCAGCACATGAACATACTGCTCCAGCTTTCCTGGCTCCTCACCATAGAAGCGCTCAAGGATGCGACGCACAGCCTTGTCTGCGAACTCGCGCCGATGCTCCGGCATGGCCGCCAACCGGTCTTTGATGGCCCGATTGATTCGCGCTTGTGCCAGTTGGATTTCGCGGCTGTATCGCTCTTTGTACGCAGCGATCAAGATGGGCTGTATCTGCTCGGTGACAGCCGCAAGCAGGTTGCTGTTCTCGATCACACTGTCCCAGCCAGCCGTGACATGTTCGCGTAGGCCGTCAGCCTGAACCTCGCCGTAGAGCTTGGATTTCAGTTTCTGAGGGAAGTCCTCTCGCTCGTCCAAACCAAAGAAAGATGGCTTTCCAACCACCTTGCCGTCAACACGCAAGACGATGCCGGCTTGCCGTTGCGCCGACCGTTCGTCAGCAATTGCAAATCGAAGTTGAACTGGGCCTACCCCAGCGACCTCCAAGCTCTCGTCGGTGTAGCTACCTGCGACATCATCGACGCCAAGCAGCTTCCCATCAACATGAACGGAGAAGTCGGCCGCTCGCCCGTACTCGAAAATGAGCACTTGCCGCATCTTGCCGGCATCAGGGAATGTCAACTCGCCATGCAAGGAGCGGAGTATGATGGTCGTGCCGTGCATTTCGGGCTCGCACGGCTCGGTATCTATCTGAATGGGCAGATGCTCGATGTCTTCAACGTCGGCGAGATCCTTCAGCCGCAGCGTGAAGCGGCTGAGGGTTCCCCGCGTTCGGGTTTCAAGTGTCATCTCAGCCGCCGCCATCAGGCCAGCGAACTTCCCGATGCCCTTGCGCCCTTTGACCAGACGCTGTTTGCCAGCAGTCCGTTCACCGCGGTGTTCGCGACGGTCGCGGGCGATGGCCAGGTAGTGCGATTCCAGCTCCGCTCGGGTCATGCCTGTGCCGTCATCGGCAATGACGATGGGCGAGTCTGTCATTGGCGCAGGCAGCGAGATCGAAACGTTCTCAGCGTCTGCATCCCATGCGTTGTCGACGAGCTCTTTCAGGGCTTTCTCGGTTGATGGGTATTCCTGGCTGAGCAGCCGGGCCAACCTCGAATCAACTTGAAAGCGTGCAGTCTTCGCTGCCATTCTCACCCTCCTCCCGAATCTAGTTACCGATAAAGCAAATCCACCAACGGTGCGTCAGTCTTTTCCCCCTTCGACGAGCACGACCTCGCCGACTACCGAAAGCCCATCGCCCTTGACATACTGACGCCAACGAGTCCGGTACTGCCCCGCGTACATTGGCGTGATGTCGTCAAAAACGCGTTCACCAAGTTCTTGCGCTCCGTAGGGAATGATTGCCCCGCCAACATCGGTGAGAAGGAAGCGGTTGTGGACTTGATCTCCACCCTCGAACTGTGCGATGCATACGAACTTGACGGCAATGCCTTTCGGTAGATTAGCGCCAAGGTGCTGCTTGGCCTTTCTACAGCGATCGTCTGCCACACGGCGCAGTTGCTCCTCCAACGAGATGCCCGCCGCCGGTTGTTCACGATCGCCAACGCCGGTCATCACGGTTATCTCTGGCCGAGGGCGGCCTGGGGATCTCAAGTCCAAGGCTCGCTGAACAAGCATGCCCAGCACTTCTGGATAGCCCGCTTTCTCCGCCCTAAAATAGGGATCCACAAGAACAATCTTGGAGGCTGCTCGGAGGAATGGTGCCAGTTGAGTGGCTAGCGCCTCCGCAGTCTTGGTTGTTACATCAATGGTCGGAAGATACCAGCGTTCATTCCGAAGGTCCTGGACCACTGCAGGAGTAATGACTGCGTCATGTCCTGGAATCGCGTCGCTAGTCAGGATGGCATGGAAGGGTTCTATGCCGTGTGCTTCCACAGCTTGACTCACCCAAGGGGCCCTGTCAGCTACCTGGCCTCGATTCACTCTTGGTCGCATGGACGCAAGCAGCGCATCCAGCCGATTTCTAGCATCAAGGTAATCGGGGTCACTAGCATCCCACCCAAACTTCTCAAGCAACGCGCCGGTCGCAAAACCGTCCCAGTTGCTCGGGAAGTCCGCAACGACACGTCGATGATCTAGGCCGAACTGCGGTGCCAACCCCACGTCATTGGCGATGACCCAAGAAGCCAACAGAGACGGATCAACGGCGTACTCGTAAATCACTTGGGTTCCCCGCGACGTGCAGCCTCCAACTTGGCCCGCATGGCGGCCGGCAGGACTTCCACTGCTCGCTCTGAAAAGAAACCCTGCGGCCAAGGGGAGTCAAACTTTCCATCAGCCGTTAAGCCGATTTGGCAAGCCGTGACCGTACCTTCATCGCTCCGGTCCAAATAGACGAAGCTGACGTCGTCCGGCTTGATCCGTGTTGCGCCATCGGGTAGTTCTCCTGCAGCTTGTTCGCGCATCCGTCGCTGGAGCCTCATCACCAAGTGCTCGCTGTGCGTCTCGATGAGGAACGACAGCCCTTGGTTCATCGCACCGTCGATGAACAGGTCGCCCAGTCCAACCTGCACGGCAGGGTGGATGTGCAACTCGGGCTGCTCGATGCAGACCACGCTGGCCGAGCCGTCTTGTGCCGCCACGACCACCGGCAGCACCTGAGAAATGCCGACGCCCACGTCTTGCGGCTGCAAGGTCAGCCCAGCACCGTCCACCAGTTGCGCGCGCTTGCGGATGGGGCCTATGGGCTGCGGCACGGGCTGATTTGGATTGAACTCCTGGTAGGCCCTGCGGGTAACGGCGTAGCCCGTGCCCAGCTTGGCGGGTGACTGCATCCACTCGCTCACACGCTCCACGAGGTCCTGGCTACCGGTCACAAGCGTCTCCCAGGCTGCCATGCCATCGGACCAAGCCGAGTCGCTCTTGGTGAGCGACACATCAAAGCCGCGCGGAGGAATGCGTCGCAGCGGTCCGATGTAGCGCATCTGGCGCAACTGATCTCGCAAGAGCAAGGCGGGGCCGACCGTGAGCCACGACAGGAACGCGGTGAACTCGCGCACCATGTAAACGTTCTGCGCACCCCTTGCACCTGGAGCAGGGATGTAGAGCATTTGATCCAGGCGCGGTAACGCCCCACGGAACCCAGTGAGCCAGGCACGTAAGCCATCTCCCGGGCGTTCCATGCCGGCCTCTTTGACCATGTCGAATACAGACGACAGAACAGAAACTTTGCCGGGTGGCGTATTCGGCTGTTTGGCGCTTTGTTCGCCATCTGTCTTGCCAAGATCCTCGGCGCTTACGAAGTTTTCCAACTCCGATAGCAACTGATCGCCATCCGGCCCCTCCACCATGAAAATGGAATTGGCATGATTGATGCGCATCTGTGCATCGCGACCGTCAGCGCTCGCAGCAATCTTGAGGCACCACTCGCCGTTTGCGTCGATTTCATAGCCCTGCACAACGGGTTGTTCGCGCTGCCCGTTCCACCCGACCCGCAGCCGAACGCCCACGGTCTGTACTTCACGTCGGATGTTCTGGAGGGTTTCATACATCCACCAGACATCTTTGTCGCTGGTCTGCCAGTCTTCGAACGCATCGGGTACGAGCTCCGGAATGGAGCTCGCGCCAAGCTCCATCTCAATGGCGATCTCGATCTGCTTTTGATCATCGTGGCCATGGACGAGGCTCAGGAACCCGCCAAGGTCTATTGCCTCGCCGCCTTGCAGGGTCCGATCAGCATTGACGTTCTGCCGCTCAAGGATCTCGCCAACATAGTGCAGAGCCTGAAGCACGCTGCTCTTCCCTGCGCTGTTGGCACCAAAGAGCATGGTGATGGGACGAAGCTCTATGCGGACTTCGTTGGAGAATCCCTTGAAGTTCGACAGGGTCAGGGACTTGATGATGGATGTCATTGCTTCTTCAAAGTAAGGAGTTCAGCAACGCTTGCTCCAGCGCCCGATTTAGCTTTTGCCCCTCATCGAGCGCCAAACGTTGCGCCTTGCGAATCGCTTCAACCTTGTCGACTGCAGCAGCGAACCGTTCTACCCGGTCTCTGGGTGGCACCGGAATCTGAAGCTCGCGCAAGATGGCAAGGTTGATGTTCTTCTGCGCAGACGCCGGTGCGTTGGCTTCCAGTGTTTGCTGCAGGAAGGAAAGCCAAAACCGAACGTACTCGACGGTCGGGCGGTCTGCCGCGCTGAAGCCAACGACGCTGTCGGGAAAGCAGGCCGGGAACAGCAAGATCCCTGTCTTCGCGATGTTGGCGGCGATGGTGATGCACAGCGTTCCTGTCGGCCATAGCTTGCTCTGCCTCAGCCCCTTATCGGAGTAGGTGCTTGTGAAGGTGCGAATGTAGCCGTCGCAGTTGGCAACATCGCCCGTTTGAATGAGCGGGTAGTCGCCACCAAGAAGGCTTGGATCGTTGCGTGGACGATGCTTCGATACGCCTCGATCCAATGTGCCGAGTGATTCCAGCGGCTGGGTGGGCCATCCTTGAGAGTTGGTGACTGGGTCACCAAACAAGTCGACGAACGTCGCTCTGAGAAACTCATCCGCCAGCCTGATAGCTTCTTGGCGCTTGCTGCGTAGGCTGTCGGCCTTGTCGAGGATTAGGGCAATGCGCTGCTGCTCAACAAGACCAGGCGGGGAGAAAGGTTGCGACTTGATCACCCTGTCAGAAACAGCTGGATAGGTCGCCCCTGTAGCTTGCTGGACAAGTCGCCGTACGGTCGATTCGGACGAAATCCAATGGAAGAGGAAGCGTTTGTCCAACCGCTCCTGGTTTGGCCGAAGTACGCAAAATCCGGTCGATGCAATCGCTCCGTCCAGAGTATCTGGGACTAGCGCAACTGTGTTCAGGTTTGGCCGCACCGTGGACACAATTACATCCCCTGCTGCAAGCACTTGGCGAGCGCGACTGGGTGCGGCATCGGGAGTCAACACCTGAGGAGTCACGATTTTTCGCTGACCTCGATCGACGGCTGCGATGTCAACGTAGGCGAACTCAGCTTCACCAAACATCACTGCCGGATCTGCGTTCAGTACAGGCAGTACAAACGACTGGACGGTAGTTGACATCAAATCAAACCTTCCAGGGCGTCGATATCGGACTGGATCTCAGCCTCCAATAGGCGCAGCTTGTTCAGCAGTTCTCTTGGAGCTTGGTGCTGTTGGTTCTCGTGGACGCGCTGTCTGTATCGATTGATCGAAAGGTCAAAGCCCTCAGATCGGATGTCATCGGAAGCGATCTGAAATGCCTTTGCGGTGCGATCGTTGAAGTTTCCCGTTCCCACGCACCATTCTCGATACTTCGCCAGCACATCTGGGAGGTCGCCCTTGCCATCGCCAATTTCCGTCCGTTTATCATCTAAGGTGCGTCCGTCCGACTGCACGTCGTAGAAGAAAACTTTCTCAGTCTTGCCACCCTTGGCAAAGATGATGATGGCGGTGGAGACACCTGCATAGGGCTTGAAAACGCCAGAAGGCAACGAGATCACTGCCTCCAACTGGTTGTTCTCAATCAGGTGCTGGCGCAACTGCACATGGGCCTTGCTGGAACCGAACAGCACACCGTCGGGCACGATGGTGGCGCTGCGGCCGCCAACCTTCAGCATGCGCAGGATGAGTGCGATAAACAGCAGTTCGGTCTTCTTGGTCTTGACGACGCGCAGCAGGTCCGGTGCGACGTCCTGCTCGTCCAAGCTGCCCTTAAACGGTGGGTTGGCCAGTACGAGGTCAAAGGCGCCCTTGGAACCCTTGGGGTGGCGCTCCTCGAAACTCTGGCTCAGCGTGTCCTGGTAGTGCACATCGGGCTCGCCTACGCCGTGCATCACCAGGTTCATGCTGGCAATGCGCAGCATGGTGGCGTCGAAATCGTAGGCATGGAACATGTCGCTGTCCACATGCGCGCGGTGGCCTTCTTGAACGAGCATGTCGCCGCTGTAGGTGATGTGCTCCTCACCGTCCACCAGCTCCACATGCTTGCCCGCCTCGCTGGTGTGCTCGCGCAGCAGGTAGTCATAGGCCTCGACCAAGAAGCCGGCTGTGCCGCAGGAGGGGTCGCAGATGCGATCGGTGGGCTGGGGCTGCATCAGCTCCACCATCAGGCGGATGATGTGCCGCGGTGTGCGGAACTGGCCGTTGATGCCGGCGGTGGTGAGCTTGCTGAGCAGGTACTCGTAGAGGTCACCCTTGGTGTCGCCGCGCTCCAGGGGCAGGTCGCCCACGGCCGCCACGGCCTTGGTGAGCAGGGTCTCCTTCTGAATCATCAGCTGCGCGTCCTTCATGAAGGACGCAAACATGCTGTTGGCGCCGGTACTGCGCTCAGCCAGGCGGCGGAAGTGCGGGAACACGCGGTCGCGCACCTGGGGCAGCATCTTCTCGCTGCCGTAGTGGCGCCAGGTTTCCCAGCGGCAGTCCTGCTCGTCGTCACCAAAGCGGCGGGAGAAAGGCTGGTTTGTGAGCGATGCGCGCTTCTCGTCGGCGCGCTCCTTCATGTCCAGCAAGCGGCTGTACATCAGGAAGGTGATCTGCTCGATCACCGTCAGCGGGTTGGTGATGCCGCCGGTCCAGAAGTCGGTCCAGAGGCTGTCGATGCGGCTCTTGAGGGGCCCTGTGATCATGATTTTCCTATTCTGTTTAACTTGTATCTGTGTGTACTGACCACTCAGGGGACTAGCATGTATTGGCCATCGGTGAAGCCGGCCACAGTGGGTTCAAGGCGCTGGTTCCAGAGTTGGGGGCGCCAACGGGCGATCCATTCCGCCTCCAGGCCTTGGGCGAGGATTGCGGCATCCCAGTGGCGCGTAGTGGCCGGCAGACGGCTGCGAAGCTCGTCCACGGAGGCAGACCACAGCATGCAGGGGCCACGGCCAGCATCTAGTTCGGCTATGACGTGGTTGCGGCTAGACGCGTGGTGGATGTGACCCCGTCGGTACCACCGACTGCCCACAGGGGTAGAAGCCTCGTGCTTGCCGATATAGCGGACGATGCTCTCCGAGTCGGTCACCATATAAACGCAAGGCCCTTTGACTTTGCGTAGGCGTGTGGCGTCCGTCCAGGCGGATTCGATGACGCGTTTATGTTCACCTCGGTATTCAAAGGTCTGGCCTTTTGGTGCACGACTGAGTTCAAGCGTGGGGACAAGACCAAGAGCGGAAGGATCACGAAGCATGCGTTAATTCTTTTGAACGGGTTCTATACGAGGAGCTGGCCACGATAAAGGCGCTGTCATGCAGATTGCCCCAGGTTCAGTGGTTCGCCAAAGCTGCGCACCAGCGCCACCAGCTCATCAAGTTGGGTTTGATTGGGGAAGACGCCGCCCAGACCCTCGGCATGGAGGCTGTTGAACGGCGCGTCGAACAATTTCGTCACTGCAATGGCGCCGAACTGGCGGATGTGGTCCTTCAACATAGCCAAGAAGCGCAGCTGCTGGCTGGTCAGCGCATGACTCTGAGCGAAAGCGGTGAACTTAGCATCCACGGCCTCATGGTCCAGGCCCACAATGGCACGAAGAATATGAGCGAGTGGCACTGCCGTGTCGGGGTAAAACTCGCGCAGCGTGGCCAGGTCCACGTTCGGGTTGCGAGTGTGCAGCAAGCTGTTGAGCTGGCCCAACTCTTCCTGCGTTATGGGCTCACCTCTGCGGACCTTCTGCAGCACGGGGTCCGTCGCGAAAAGCGGCTCCAACGCAGCTTGCACCGCCTTGCGATAGATGATGAAGTCGACCGACTTGACGTTGGTGGAGCGGCGCTCAACCCGGTACTCGGCTTCGTCTTCACGCACGTCCAGCACGGTTGTGGGCATGGGTGGAGGCTTGATTGGCTCCTCGGCAAGGGCAACAATGCCGCGCAGTGCTTCGCGCATGGCGTCCAGTTGGACGAAGGTGGGCTGCTGCCAGAAGGCGTCGGAGCGCAGGGTCTTGAGCTCGTTGGCCTTAGCGCGCACGGGGTTCAGGTGTGGCGGCAACCGGTCCAGCCATTCGAGGATCTCTTCACGCTGGGGGTTGGGCTTGCCAGGTTCTGCAATCGCTGCGGCCTGGGCCTTGGACAGCACCAGGTCCCAGCGCAGGGCATCGCCCTGGCCGCGCACGTCCAGCGCGCTCATCAGGGGTGCCACGGTGTCCGTCAGCAGTTGGCGGGTGACAGGGGCGAACTGGTGGAGGAGCTTGGCATCGCGGGCTTGCTGCACGGCCTGCCAATTTTCGCGGACGGCAATCGCGCCATCGGGCAGCGCGGCAGCGTCTTGCAGCAGTTGCTGGGCCAGGTGATCGAAGGCCTGCAGGTCTGACCGCGCCAGGGCCAGAACTGCCAACTCGATGCGGGCCTCGTAGCGCCGTTGCGTGAGTGGCTTCGGGATGTTGGGCTCGACCTCATCGACGTTCAGGTCGTGGAAGGCGAAGTTACCCCAATGGTCGAAAATCAGGAATTCGCTCTTGTCCTTGCCCAGGCCGAAAAGGTCTTTACAAAGGCGCGTGCCGCGGCCGATCATCTGCCAGAACTTGACCTTGCTCTTAACCGGCTTGGCGAAGACGAGGTTGACCACCTCGGGCACGTCGATGCCGGTATCCAACATATCCACCGAGATGGCGATCCGCAGATCACCTTTCGGCTCCTTGAACTGGTCGATCAGGTCCTCGGCCCGTGGCTCCTTGGAATGGATGACGCGGCAGAACTTGCCAGCAAACTGCGGGTACATCTCGTCGAAAAGTTCTGCCAGAAGCCGGGCATGGTCGATGTTGCGAGCGAAGACGATGGTTTTGCCGGGCAGCTGTCCGTCAACGTCCCGCAGACCGTTGTCCATCAGGTTGCGCAGAATGACGCGGTTGGTGTCCTTGTTGAACACGGCCGCATCGATCTCCTGGGCGTCGAAGTCCAGAGTGTTCGGGTCGACGCCCTGGTCTTCCAGCTGGGCGATCTGTTCGTCGGTCAGGTGGACGGCCTTGATGCCTTCGCGCAGGAACTTGGTGGTGTGCGCGACCACGCGGAACGGCACCAGGTTACGGTCGGCAATGGCCTGCTCCAGCGGGTAGTTGGCCGTTGGTAGCTTGTAATCGCAGCCGAAGAGCCGGCAGGTGCTGCGACTGACCATTTCCACGGGCGTTGCCGTCAGACCCACCTGGATGGCGTCGAAGTACTTGAAGAGGTCGCCGTACAGGTTGTAGATAGACCGGTGCGATTCGTCCGCGATGATCAGGTCGAAGAAGCCTACATCGAAGGCCTCGTAGTCGTTAATCAGGCCCTGGTAGATGCCGATGTAGATGCGCGCATCCATCTTGCCGACATCGTTGGCTTGCCCGATCACGTAGATGGGCTCCTGAACGAAGTCGTTGAAGGCGTTCTTGGCCTGCTTGCGCAGCTCCTTGCGGTCACACAGGAATAGCACGCGCTTCACCCAGCGGGCGTCGATCAGTAGCTTGGCCAATGCAATGGCCACGCGCGTCTTGCCCGTGCCGGTGGCCTGTACCACCAGCGCTCGGCGGTGGCGCTTCGTGAAGCGCTCAGCCACGCGCGTGATGCTTTCAATTTGGTACAGCCGGCCGGCGATATTGGCGTCCGGGCGCACCTCGGTCAGCAGATCCAACTTCTCGCGACGCTGGAAACCGACACGGTACTGCAGAGTGTCCTTGGAGAAGAAGCCAAAGACCGAGCGTGGCGGGTAGCCACTGGCGTCGTCCCACACCCAGATGTCGTGGCCATTGGTGTAAAAGATCATCGGCCGCTGGCCGTGCACCTTTTCGAGGGCGTCCGCGTACAGCTTGGCTTGCTCCTGCCCC
This sequence comes from Aquabacterium sp. A08, assembly GCF_011742065.1. Taxonomy (NCBI): domain Bacteria; kingdom Pseudomonadati; phylum Pseudomonadota; class Betaproteobacteria; order Burkholderiales; family Sphaerotilaceae; genus Aquabacterium; species Aquabacterium sp. A08. The sequence continues at coordinate 28,104 of NZ_JAAQQT010000668.1, read as the reverse complement.
GCACGGGCATCGACCTGAGTCTTCTTAGCCTCGACGACGGCGAGCGGCTTACCGTTGTCGTCCCAAAGCACATAGTCGCAGTAGCCCTTGCCGGTTTGAGTGGGCTGATGCGGAACCTCGACTTCCTGGCCAACCGATTCGCTCGACGCCGTGCCCGCCGGCACTTCCCAGCCGGCCATGCGCAGGTCGCGGTCGATCAGCCACTTGCGGGTTTTGTCTTCACTGAACTTCAGCTGGTTGGCGGTAGCGGTGGATGCCTGGCCGGCCTGTTGCAGTTCCAGTTCGGTCGGCGGTTTCACGAGTTGTGCTGCCGGGGCGGACGCGCGATCTGCGGCGCGCAGCGCGGCAAGCTCTTCCAGCGCTTTCCGAAGACGCTCTTCCTTGAGGCTGTTTTCTTCGGCCAGGGCCCTCGCCTTGCGCTTAAACTCAGCTTTGCTGTCGATGCCTTCTACAGGCGGCTGCTTGAACTCTGCAAAGTCATTGACTTGCCCGCCCAAGAAGCTCACATGCAGCCAACGGGCAAGTTGCCAAGCCTCCTGGACGCAGCGGACAGCGTCAGCTGCCTCAACGTCCTCGCCGTGTGCGCCACGATTGCCCAGGCGCCGCAACAGGTGCAACTTGTCGAGAACCAGAGGTTGGGCCACGTCGCGAAAGCTGGCGTTGTGAAGCAGATCCACGAAGTTAGACTGCGGAACGCGCTGCAGCTTAAGCTTGTCGTAGACCCGATCGACCAGGCGCTCCGCGAAGTTACGCAGCTTGACCAACGCACTCTCGGGGTCGCTGTGGGCGTAGTGCTCCGCGTACCCACCCATGTTGGCGAGCTCGGGGTACACCGCGCGTAGCGGCTCGAAGTTCAATGATCGAAGGTCTTGCATCCACAACTGGACGGCTCTCGCGTTGGGCTCCATGCCAACCCATCTGCGAAATCCGTGCCAAGCCTCACTAAGTTATTTCCTTTGGCTGATCCAAACCCAGTCGCTTCATCCAATTGCCGAGCGTCTGGTAGTTGTCAAAGCCCAGCAGCTTAGCCGCCCCGGTCTTTTTTTGATGCGACTTCACCATAGCCTGAGCAATAAGGTCGCGAGCCATATCATCCAAAAGCTCTTTCAAATCAACACCTTGTCCAATTTTTGGTCTAACGACAGCATCCACCTTCGTCATCACCGGCAGGAGCGCGGCCTCGATATCGCGTGCGCTAATTTCTGGGCCGGTGGACCATATCGCCGCTCGCAAAAGTGTGTGGTAGAGCTCGCGCACATTGCCAGGCCAGGAGTGTTGAGAAAGAATTTTTCTTGCCTCAACAGAAATTTCTTTATGTTGCGACTCGGGACGCCCCCTTGCATCCGTATTGATCAGCGTCAGGAAATGGGCGACCAAAGCGTCTATATCCCCCACACGCTCACGCAGCGGGGGCAACCTGAGGATGCCAACCGCGAGGCGGTGAAAAAGGTCTTCCCGAAATTTGCCTGCGGTAATGTCAGCGCCGAGGTCTCTGTGCGTCGCCGCGATGATTCGCGTGTTGATTTTGACCGAGCCGGACTGGCCCAACGGGGTAACCTCGCTCGACTGAAGAACACGTAGCAAACGAACTTGTGTATCTAGGGGCAGATCTCCGACCTCGTCGAGAAACAGGGTGCCGCCCGAGGCCTCCTGGAAATGCCCCTTCCGATCCGACGTCGCACCCGTGAAGGCCCCCTTCTTGTGTCCGAAAAGCTCGGAGTTGGCCAACTCCGGAGGAATGGCACCGCAGTTGACGGCAATGAAAGGTTTGCCAGCCCGTTGACTGGCCGCGTGGATGGCTTCCGCAAACAGCTCTTTGCCGGTTCCGGTTTCTCCCAACACCAACACGGGCACCTCATGCGCAGCCATTCGACGCGCAAGCGAAATTTGCTCTGCTACTAGCGAGCTCTGGTGAATAATCTTGCTGAACTCCGGCGCTTGGGTCTTGGCTGCGCCGGCCAAACGCTCTACCCGCTCCCCGCTACGGCGAAGGTATTCGGGCAAAAAGTCGCTGGCCAAGTCGAAGAAGAAGTCGACGTTCTCCAGCCCTCGCTCCCTTGAGGTCTGAATCAGCTTGGCCGGAAAACGCGTCTTGGCCAAGATGATCCAAATCGCCGCCATGGCTGGCGTACCTGGACTTAGATGGAAGGTTAGCTCAATACCCCCACGAGGCAATCCAGCACTGCTCAAATGACTACTGACCTGGGTGTAGATCTCACCGTAATCGATCGGACTGGACAAATCAACCTGATAGAGATCCACCGATTCGCCAGGATAACCCGTGCGCTCTTCGAGCCACTGGCAGTAGCGCTTACTGCGCTCGAAGTCGTAGTTCGTCAGGAGATAAACACGGTCGTACTTTTGCTCACCAAGAAGTGACGTCGCGATCGGGCCGACATCTGTGCCATGGTGCCCCTCTGCGCACTCATGGTCGGTCTTGCCGATCCAAGCAACTAACCACTTCTTAATTTTCATACTTACATGATAAAGGTTTCGGGGAATACATAAGAATTCTTGTTCAAACCAAAGTACGACCCCGACTTTGTAGCGGATAACGACAGCCAGAGTCAAAGCGACTCGCCGACTTTACGCTCTTCAAGACGAAGACTTGGGCAGGGCGTCCAATACTCGGCAGAGGGTGTTGAAGCTAACTCTCTCCTGTTCCAGCCGCAACCTGGGCTGCAGACTTCCACTGCGCAACTCGCCATACAGGGAAGCTTCTTCCTCCGTCAGGCGGGTTAACGTCTGCTCCAAGGGTTCAGGCTCTTCCCCCCAGTGCTCACGGTGCGCCATCAAGGTTTCCCGATCCATCAGGAAAGACACGACATGGGGAAAGTGACTGCGCAACCGATCCAGGATGGCGAAACCGTGAGTGTCGATGTCGCCCCAGTAATGCACACCGCAGCGGTTCAACCAGGTCGCAGGGGCCAGCGCGTCCCAACCGTAACCCGCGCCAAACACCACGAGGGCCTTCGCAACCGGCGGAAACGCCAGGAAGTTGGTCTCGTTCTCGGTGATGAACACCCGCTGCACCGGGAGCGCCAACTGGGCAAAGCGGTCGGAGTCCAGGGTGATATCGCTGTAACCGTGGCACCCGGGCAACTGCGGCAGGCTGGCATCCAGCAACCGGAAACGGATGCGCAGCGGCTTGTCCAGAAACCCGTAGCGGCGGTTGAACTGCGAAACGCCGGTGGCAGCTACATCGATGGCGTCAGAAGGCAAGGCCAGGTCCAGCCATTCGGTCAATACACCCCGGTTCGCTTCGATGAACTTGGTGTCCACGCCCGGAATATCCACCTGGCGCAGATACACCCCAGGCCTGGGGTGCGCCTGCAACCAGGCGACGACCGCTAGCAAGCGGCTCCACCTGTCCGACAGCTCCAGGGCATGCAACGGCCGCTTGAGCAGCCACGGCAACAGGGCTGGCTGCGTGGCCTGGGTTTGCTGCCACAGTTGCTGGAAACGCTCAGCCAACCGGACTTTGCCCAGCATGGCCAAGGCATCGGGCAGTGTGTCCACCCAGGCCGCGCTGGGCAGGCGCTGCGTGCCTTGCACACGGTGATTCCATTCCCGCCAGTCCAGACGCATATGGTGCGTGTCGGCCAGGTTCCGTGCCCACTCCCGCACCGCATCGAAACGGTCGGACACGTCTGCGGCCGTCGGCGTTTTGAGTGTCAGGCGCAGGGGCCATTCGACAGCTGGCGACACCATCGCGCGCAGCAACTCGCCGCGGTCCCACAAACGTTGCACCTGGGTGCGCAAATCGGTGGAGTTGCTCCAGGTCATGCCGCGCTCACTCCAGCCATACTCCCCGCCCCAACCTCCGCTTTCTGTGCCCGATATTCCTCGATCGTCAGACACCGCAGCCGCGAATCGCGCCCCCCTTCGTTGTGCACAAAGCCGACGCTGGACACGTACGGCTCGATGATGTGGATCTTCTGCAGCGGGGTGACAATGAGCAGTTGCAGGTTGAGCTGCTGGAACAGGCGCAAACCGTACTGGGCCGATTCATCAGAACCCCTGCCGAAAGCCTCGTCGATGACCACAAAGCGGAACGAGCGGGAACGCACCGCGCCCCACTCCAACCCGAACTGGTAGGCCAGGCTCGCTGCCAGCACGGTGTAGGCCAGTTTTTCTTTCTGGCCACCAGACTTGCCGCCAGAGTCCGAATAGTGCTCGTGTTCCACATCGTCCGCCGTCCACCGCTCGCTGGCCGAGAACAGGAACCAGTTGCGCACGTCGGTGACCTTGGCCGACCAGCGACGGTCCACCTCGGACAGCCCTTCCCGGCCCCGAAACCGGTCGATGATGCTTTTGACCTGCAGAAACTTGGCTTCAGAGTACTGTTCGTCAGCCGAGCCGGTGAGCGCGCCTTCGGTACAGGCTCGCAAGTCCTGTTGAAAGTCGCGGATTTCCGCATCGGGGCTGGGCTGCGCCATCAGCAGGATGTACCGCCCCGGGTTGTATTCGATACCGTGCAAAGACTGGTTGATCGCGTCCACCCGAGTTTTGATGGTCTCGCGTTCGCGCGCGAGCTGTCCGTTGAAGTTGGCGATCTCGCGGATGGTGTTCTCGTTGAGCAGCTCCTTGAATCGGGCCTCAAAACGCGGCAGATCGTCGCTTTGCAAGGTGCCGAGCAGACGCTGGTACTCGCCCAGGGCGGCCAGGTCTGCGTCCATCTCCACCGTCTCGGCCTTGAATTCATCCTTGAACGCGACCATGGCCTTGATGACCTTGTCGCGCAGTCGGTTCAGGCGTTGGTCGTCGGCATCGATGCGGGCTTGCAACCACTGGCGCACGTCCTGCTCGCGGTTGTCGCAAGCTTCCACCGTCAGCTGGTGCTCGCCCAGGGCCTGAGCACGCCACAACTCAAGGCGCTGGACCTGAACTTCCAACAGGGGCTGCGCATCCCAGAGGGCCTGCACCTGTGCGCGCAATTCTTCCGCCGTTTCGTGTTTGGATTGCACACCCCCACGGTCGGCACGGGCGGCATTGAGTTGGCCCTCAACTTCGCAGAGTTGGCCACGGACCGCGTCCAGTTGGCGGGACAGTTCCTGCAACTGGTTTGACGCGGCCTCCAGACGCTGCCGCTCCTCGGTCAGGTGGGCAATCTCGCGGGCCAGCGCCTCCCAGTCGATGTCCTGGTATCGGGTGAATTCTTCCAGCTTGGCCACGGCTTGCAGGCGAGCTTGCAGTTCTTCGCGTGCGCCTCTCACATCGTCCAGCCCCTGGGCCAGCGTCACCAACTGCTCTTCCAGTGATTTGGCCTGGGCACCCAGCACTTTCAACTTGTCGGTGTTGCTCCAGCCCAGTACGTAGCGGCTGCGGTCACCAATGCGGTGGCGGTCGTCTTTTTCATGACGCCCGCTGGGGTCTTTCACCTGCCCCGCCCGTGTGACGGCCCGGGCCTCACGGCGGAACTGTTCGGCACTGTCGCAGCAGGCCACGTCGAAACGCTGGCGCAAGGCCTGCTCCAGCCAATCCACATGGGGCGAATCCGGCTTGACCGACAGCTTGCGCACCAAGGACTGCGGGTGCAATGTGGCACCGGGCGTGGCCTTTTGCGGACGCACATGGAAATACACCAGCCGTGCATTGAGGTGCTGGCGGTCGACCCATTCGGACACCTGGTGGTAGTGCTCGTCCGGCACCAGCAGAGACAGGCCAAAATTCCGCAGCAACCGCTCTGCTGCACCTTCCCAGTCGCGTTCGTCCTCGCACACCTGGATCAATTCGCCAGCAAACGGTAGATCGTCTTCGGCCAAGCCCAAGGCCAGACACAGCGCTTCGCGTATGCGCACTTGCGTGGCGTCGATGTTGCTTTTGCGGCGCTTCAGGCTGTCAATTTCTTCGCTGATAGCAGTGTGCTGTTCGCGCACTTTTTGGGCCTGGACGTAGTCCTCGCGTTCGCGGTTTTCCAGATCGGTGATGCGGGTGCGCAGCGATTCGGCATTCTTGCCGACCGTGTGGTGCTGGGCCAGAAAGGCCTCTTCGTTTTCGGGGTACGATGCTTCGATCTGGCGCAGCAGTTCGCCATAACGTTGGGCTTTTTGCTGCCGCTGGCTCTTTTCCTGCTCGGCACGCCGGATGGCATCGGCCAGCTGCTCCAGGCGGTCGCCGCCGTTGTCGCGGATGCTGCGCTCCAACTGGGCCACCTCGGCCCGCCCTTTGCTCTGCTCGCCCTCCAACCGTTGGATCAGGTTGTCCAGCCGCGTGGCATCTTGCGTCAAGATCTCCAGCCGGCGATCCAGCAGGCCCCCCTTCAGGCTGGCAAAGTACGGCCGTAAGGCATCGCGGTCCTGCCGCAATTCGTTGATTTGCGCGGTGAGCGTTGCGTGACGCTGACCGTCGTCCACCAGCGGTGCCAGGAGCGCCACCTGCCGCTTGGCTTTGAGCACCGACTGGTGGGCGCGGTCAAGGTCGTCGAAATGGCGAATCAGAGCCTCGATGCGAGTACCCACATCGAAGGGCTCCAGCATGTGGTGGCGCACGAAGTCGGTGAGGTTGCCCACCGACTTCATCGACACCGTCTGGTGAAACAGCTCCAGGGCCTGCTCGTGCTCGATGCCAAAGCGCCGACGGAACCACGCCGCATAAGGAGGGTAGCCGTCGAACAGTTCGGCCCCTGCCTTGCGCAACTGTTTGCGCAAGCCGGCGATGTCGGAACCAAAGCTCCCGAAATCTTCCGCGATGCCCAACACCCGCTCGGCCGCCACAAACAGGCGGGCAGGCTGGGCTTGCGGGTCTTTGAACCAGAACACCTGGGCCAAGGTAACCGACTGGTCGTAACCCTCGTTGCGGAACACCCCCAGCACAACGGTGTAACTGCTGGCATCGCGCAGGGCCACCGGCTTGGCGTGGCCAGTGACCTCATTGCGTTCGCTCTTGTAATGCCCAAGCACATAAGAGCGCAAATTGCGCTCGCGGGACTCAGCACCAGCGGCCTTGTTGTAGGCGACCCGGTGCGCGGGCACCAGCAAGGTGGTCAACGCGTCCACCAGCGTGGACTTGCCCGAACCGATGTCGCCGGTCAACAAGCCGTTGCGACCATCTAGGTCGTAGCGCCAGACGCGCCGATCAAACGTGCCCCAGTTGAGCACCTCCAGCCGCTGCAGCCGAAAGCCGACCCGGCTGTCGTCCGCCACGAAATCCAGGCCCAGGGAATCGGATTCAGACATCGCCTGCCCCCTTCCCGTCATCGCGGTCCTGTGCGGCCCCTGAGAGCGCGGTGCGATAGACCTCCAGCCGGGCGTCGAAATCGGCCAGCCACTGGGCATCCACATAAGCTTTGAGGATGCGGCGCACCTCGTACATGGCGGGGTCGCTGGCTACCGGCTTGGTCGAGGCAGCTGCAGGCTTCAAACGCCGCAGAAAGCCCAGATCCACCACCTTGCCCAGTGTGCTGTCCACCTGGTCGATCAAGCGGACCTCGTTGGTGCCGCTGGGCAGAAACACCCGCATCAGTTCCACCAGGTCGTCGCGCGACAACACCAGCCGTGTGCCGCCACCTCCGGCATCGAATTCGGCCAGTCGCTTGCGCAGCAGGGCCAACATCAAGCTCACCGGATAAGACAAGGGGCGACGGGCGACCAGGCGTGGCATGCGCACGGCCACCTCGCCCTCTTCAGGGTCGGGTCGGCTTTTGAGGAAGGCATAGCCTTCGGCCTCGTCCAACACCAGATCCAGCAGCAACACGGCGGCATGCTCGCGCACGCGGGACTGCAAACGCAGCAAACTGGCCCATTGCGGCTCGTCGTCTTCGCGGTAGAGCACGCCTTTGAGCAGTTGCACCATGAGTTGTGACAGCTCGGGTACCGCGGGCAATGCCTGCGGCTCCACTGGCCTGTGCTCACCGACGCCGTCGGTACCTTCGTCCCATGCATCTTCCAAAGTCTGCTCCCTTTACATTCTTGTGTTTCAGCGGCTGAAGATCACCCGGGGCAATCGGGCCTGGCGCTCCACCGGCTCGCCCTGCCCGTCGCAAGCCACCCAGCGGATAGGCTCCTGCACCGATTCGTCGACCACCGCCTTCCAACTGTCGCCCAAGGCGCCGCTGGCCGCGTCCTTGTGGGCCAACTCCAGATAGGCAACCAGCTCGGCCAAGCCCTGCTGCAAGGGCGTCGCCTGCAACAGCGCCTGCAAGGTGATCTGTCCCTGGCCACGCAAGGCGTGTTGTATGGCGGTGCCCAGACGGGCCTTGTCCACCACGGTCTGGTCAAACAGGCGGGCCGTGTCCAGTTCGTCGTTACCGGCCAGCAGTTCTACCGACGCCAGGCGGGGTTTGGGCGCAGGGGTGAACAACGGGCGTTCCAAAGGCAAGGTGATGTCGGCCGCCATGTCATCGATCTCAATGAGCGGCTCGCGCGGCGGCGCTTCGCGGACCGCCAGGGCCTTGCTTTCGATGCCGTGCAGCAGGTCCAGGATGCGGCGGTTTTCCAGAAAGGCACGGTCGTCCAGAAACCGCCGCAGCTGTTGCGACAGTTGGGCCACCGTGCGTTGGGTGTGTTCACCTGCCTCCAGCCAGTCGTGATGTACCCGACGCAGGCGTGGCTCGGGTTTCAGGGCGGCCACCGGTGGCAGGCTCAGCACCTCGTCCAGGCGCTGGGACAACTCATCCTGCCGGCGGCTGGACATGAGAAAGTCCCAGAATGCACGGAAGCTGCGCCCTTGGTCGGAGTCGCCAATGGCGTCGCGCTCGCCCATGATCTCGTCCAGCAAGGCGCCCTTGCTGCCCTCCCACAGGGCGATTTTTTCGCGGACCTTGCGGTCGAGCTGTCGGAAGTTGAACTCCACCTCGCGGAAGTCGGCCAACAGTTCGCGCGCCAGTTGCTGAAATTGCTGGAAGCGGTCTTTCACCGCCGTTTCGTCCAGCAGGGCCACGTCGCCCGCCAACACGCGCTGTATTTCGGTGTCGATCTCATCGCGCTTGCGTTGCAACTCGGCCACGCGCTTGATGGGGTCGGCTTCGGTGCCGGCGCTGATTTGCTCCAGCAAGGAGAACAAGGTCAGCAGACGCGATTCGGTGCCGACGAAGGCGCGTTCGGTCAGAGAAGTGAGCCAGGCAATGGCTTTTTCTGTCGCAGGGGTGAGGTCAAACTGGGCTTCGTCGGTGCCGGGCTTGTAAAACTTGCGCAACCAGCCTTTGTCGGGGGAAGCCCAGTCGTTCAAATAGTCTTGAGCGCGCTTGGGGTAGGCATCGGCACCCAATTGTTCGCGCAGGGCGAACAGCTCGTCTTCCAGCGCCTCCGCGAGGTCTGCTTCGGGCATGGTCCGCACGTTGGGCAGTACAAAAACGCGATGCAAAAAGCTGGCCACCAGGGGAGCATGGGGTGAGGCCAGCAGCCGCCAGGCGGGGTGGCGGTCGCGCAGGGTGGCGAGGGTCAGGTGGTCCACGGCGCCAGTCGTTCAGCGTCTCGACCACGATTTGCTCGAACAGGTAACTGCTCCGTACTCACTGCTGCTTGCCCTCCTTTGCAAGGGCACAGTGTACGAAAACCTCCGACAGCACGCCCCTGGACGAAGGGTCAAAATAATCGGCCGAAAACGGGCCGCTTAAAAAATTTTCCCGAAAAACTGCTTCAGAATGACTCTTGCGCAGGAGACGTCTGAAAAGACAAACGCCTCGATGGGGATCGAGGCGCCTGCTGTGCAGCGGTTGAGTGCCGCACGGTTTTCGTGGAAGAAAACACCGTTATGGTACTCCAGATCCCCCTCACTTCACGAGGGCGGAGCAGAACCGCTGCGATCCACAACGCCAGCGGAGTCTGCCATGAACATCAATCAATAGCCGCAGGGGTTCAGTCCCCAAAAGCCCTGACCTTTGTCAATGGCCAGGAAGAGCTTCGCTCGCACGTACAAACATCGTCCTGTTCTTTGGACGCCGACATCAAGCGCGTGCTTGAACATCTACTGCAGCCTGAATACCTGATTTTGCTGATAGCGGTATGCCTGGCTGATCGATTTTTCTTTTGATCTGGAGCCCACATGAACAACCCCAAACACGATGGCATTGACCAACCTACACAAGGAGTCATGATGTACATTGACCCAGCGTCCATCCGACGACCTGAATTCAATCGCTCTTCGGCCTCCTTCTGCGACTCGGATTACGAAGCACTTCTGACATCCATCAAAGCAGCCGGGGGAAACACGTCAGCCATTGAAGTGATCAAATCGAATGAGGCTGGCTACACCTACGAACTCATTAGCGGAGAACGTCGACTTCAGTGCTGCGTCGACCTCGAAATCCCAGTGTTTGCAGCAATCATTGCCACAGCCAATGCGAAAGACATTCTCAAGAAGCGCATTCTTGAAAATTGTTATCGTAAGAAACACAGTCCCGTTGAGTTGGGAATGATTTGCAACGATGCAATCGAGAAGCAGATCGTTCGAAACGTCAGTGACTTTTCGATGCAGATGGGACTTGACAAATCCCAAGTTCACAAAGCGATGAGGTCGACAACAATTCATAAAGAAGTACGGGTTGTATTCGATGTCGCGGGAGGAATGACATACGCGATGGTAGACACCTTGCTCAAGCTGAACCACGAGCACGAGTCGGAACTTTTGCAAGCAGCACAAATTATCAAGGACAGTGGTGGCGCCTTGAAGGCCAGTGAATTATTCGGTCGAATCAAGCACCAAGTCGCCGAACTGTTGGCCAAAGAGGAAGAACAACTAGGCTCTAAAAAGCCAAAAGTGGAACGATTCCACTCAAGCCAACCGAAGCCGATTTCAAAAGATGAGCGTAAGGTTGGAACGCTGATTCACGCAACAGACGGCCACCTCAGAATCACCATAAACCAAGAGTTGGATAAGCGGACCGCCGAAGCAATTCACGACGCAGTGACAAAGGAGCTCTCTCGCAGGAGAAATCGGAAGGCATCCGAGCAAGACTCTCAAAATGCCAAAGAGGTGTGATCATGAAGAGACCGAACTCCGAAAGGAATGCGGTGAACGCTGATCCGCGGACACACGAACGACAACAGACGACGAATCTTCAACGTCATCGAAACGGTATTCACGTCATCGAAAATAGGACATTTCCGAACGTGTCCCCTGAATACATTTCCAGACGTTCGGAAATGTCCCCCGGTGCCGCGAATGCGGCGCCGGGTCGGTGTAGCGATTCAGCCCGCGATCAGGCTGTTGCAACTGGCATGACAGGCGGCGGAAGTGCGGGAGCACTTTCGCAGTCTGGCGTGTCGGTTGCTGCAGCCGAAGCAAAGTCACAGAAAACGTCTGTGACTGACCATGGCGCTGAATCGCGTCATATGCCACTGAGCGATGACGAAAGTAAACACGATGACGCGATGGACAACGTCGTCGGCATGTCGAAATCGGAACCGGACGGAAGCACAGAAACCGTCCAGGCAGCGGATCTTTACGAGCACGAAATCATCGAGAAAGCGAGGCAATTCGTTGCCGAAGCCCATGCCGCAAGCGCGAAAGAAACCGGCGGCAAGCCCCTCAGAAAGTCGACAATCGAGGCGTATGCGAAGTACGTCTCAGCCTACCAAAATCGAGGAGATCCAAGCGAAGGGGTTGACGAGTTCGTCGCCCGCAGGTCAGCGAATTCGAACTCGTTTTATGTGATTCGAGCGGCGTTGAAACATGACTCTGCCGTGCGAATGCAAACTTTTCTCGCCGAGTTCGAACAAGCCGAAGTTGATGCAAGGGCTTCGCTGCTAGCAAAAATCTATGACGCAATCACAGACTACAGTGCACTGAGCAATACCAAGAGAAAAGATGCGTTGCAGGATCTGGGCATCAAGCGGAGAAAAGCTCGAAGCAAGAAAGAAGATCTTGGAAAGTTTCCAGAATCGCTTTTAGAGCAGTTTCTCGAGATCAACCGAAGTTCAGAGAGCTATCGGATACTCGGCTCGATTCAATGCTTGACGGGCTGCCGTCCGGAAGAACTCAAAAATGGAGTCACGATCAGGGCACTGAAGCAATCGGTTGAGTTTTCTTTCAAAGGAGCCAAGACCGGAAAGAACAAGGGACAAGAGAGGCGTAAGTTTGAGATCGATACAGCATTCTTGCCAGCCTGGCTGCGCGAGACATTTTCAAGTGCAAGTGGTGAAACGTTTCAATTGAAATCAACAGATGCCTTTAGAATGCACTACAGCCGGATCAGCTCAGCACTGGTTGATGACAGCGGCAAGCCCACGCACCATCGCCTCCCACTTTCGCCGTATATTTTTCGTCACTTATTGGTGACAGAGATGCGCGAGTCCGGGTGGACCGATTCTGAAATAGCACCGGTCATCGGGGATCAGTCAGGAGATACCGTCAGATATCATTACGGCACCTTTATTCCAGCAAAAAAGCGTGGAACACTTCGGTCGAAAGTGATCAAGTCCTCAGTTGATGCATCCCAAATCGATAAAGTTCGACCGCCGACGAAAACTACCGAAACACTTTATGAGTTCAAGAATCGAATTGGCAAGAAGATCAAGCCTTTGGGTTGACTGCTTAACGTCAAAATTTCAGATTTTTACGCATTGAGGTTGACGGGGTTGGGGTGATCACATGGTCAGGTTGATTTGAAATGGGGTGACCCAGGGTAGTTTCACAGCCCTGGGTCTTTTCAGTCCAATCATTTGCTACGACTACTCCAGTAGCTTGATATCAGGAAATCCTGGAGTTGCTCCAGCGTGCGGTGACTCGGCCACTGACGCGGTACAGAGCCAAGTCCATGGTGTCCATGTCTACGTCCATGAGTCGCATCATGGCGAATAGTGTTCAAAAAAGTGCGCAACTCCTTGCCAAGTCGTTGTCCGCTGCGAATCACACTGTCACAACTCGAACAACGTGACAAAGTGGACTTCGGGTGCTTCTTGCCACCGCACGTCTGGCAAATGTTCGCCGTCCTTTCTTGGAGCCTGCGCGCGATGCCGCGGATGACCTTGTCGGACAGAGGGTGCCGGTAGCATTTGATCTCTCCATAGAAGTCAAACACGGGTTGCCGCGTCACCCTAATCTTTGCGCAAGGCCCTGAAAAATCAAACTCAAGCTGCGCGATCGCGCTGTCACGCAGGGCCGCCTTTGCGCTGCGGTTGGAACTGAGTGCGGAATTCAGGCTGACGATGCATTCCGTGACTGCGGCTCGCCAAGCCGCAGGACAGCGTTCTATCGTTTCGCAGAGAAACGAGCGGTGGCCGGTGTAGACCCAGGACGGCTCGAGTTCGAAGGACTCTGCCTGCTGGCAAAGCGTGGATTCGGCCGCTTCAATGGCGCGCAATTTTGCAAATGACATGGTGTTCTCCTTGTTGGTGAGTGATGGATAAAAGCAATCAGAGGAAGCCAATGCGTTGCTGACGTGCATTGCGACGCCGTGGCAAATCGCAAAGCTGGACCTTGCTGCTGTTGCGCAGCGCCGCGGCGCCCAGGCATTCACGCAGCGTCTGGCGCAGGTCCCGGGGCGACTCGGCATCCAGGGCCTCGACGACGTCATCCGTCAGAATGGGTTCGAAATTCGCCCCCCAGGGCTGCCCAAGCAGCTCTTTGAGGAACACCCGTCGCGCCAGCTTTGCGATTTGTTCCTGCGTCGGTGCCGGGACCTCAACAACCCGAAAACGACTCAGAAGTGCTTCATTGATCTGCTTCACGTTATTTGCCGTGGCCACATACGAGACCCATTCCAAATTCAAACCCACGCGAAACCCGTCATCCACGAAGTGCTTTGCAGAGTGAGGCTCCAGCAAAGAGAACAGTGCCCCCAGCGGATCAGAGTTCCGGTCGCTGGGCGCTTTGTCGATCTCGTCGAGCAGCACCAGTGGCTGCAGCGCCGGGGTGCCGACGACGGCAGCTTCTATGGCTTGTTTGACAAGCCAGCCCGGTCCGCCGCCAGAGTACTGCTCGTCGAGCCCTCCGAGGGCGAAGGACGCTGTGCTGTGCGATAGCGAAAACTCCCAAAACCCGGTGAACAGTGCTTCTTCAATACGTCGCACCAAATAGGTTTTGCCCACGCCAGGTGGTCCCAGCAAAAGCAAGTGATGCGGCACGAACGGCGCGCCGGGCAGCAGGTGCGACAGCACAAGGTGCTTACGCAACACATCGAACACTGCCTTGGCGTGTTCAAAATCACGCTCAAGTTCGTTCAGCGCCTCAATCGGTGGCGGAGCGGGGCGCAGCATCGTCTGCGGACATGACCGAAGCCGTTGGAGGTAGACCGTCGCCGAGCTCGATTTGTCGAACTTGTTTCGACCGGCCAATGCGCGATCAACTTCAGCGGGGTCGTAAAAATCGAATTCAAACCCGCTTTTGGGCAGAGGGTGGTCAAACAAGTCTTCTTGTTGCATTGTTCTCTCCTTTTGATGTGCATCACTGGTTCACTTCAAGCAGCCGAGGGCCTGATGGCAGCGCTCTCGGATTTCCCATATTTCTGAAGGCACACCGCCGGGGCCGAAATGGCGGCCCGGATGGGCTGTGTCGAAGTACGAGAAAACAACATCGGCTTCGTCGGCTTTGCGCACAAGGAAGGGGCGCAGCTTCTTCAGCACGTTGTATGCATGCGCTCCGTCATACACGAGCAGGTGAATCGGACGGGTGTAGCTGTCACGATGCTTGAGCCGGCCAAGCCGACCGCTCTCCCCGACTCGCTCTTGAAACGTGCGCAGGGTTTCCAGGCAGTTCTGGGGAATCTGAACTCTCAAACGGAAGTTGAACCCATTGCCGCAATCTCGGAAAGCTTTGGCCAAGGTGATGCTGCCCTCGCCGTCGAAGAGCCCAGCCGCGTTGGAGAGGTCGAGCAGCTTGAGAACGATCTGGACGTACCGTTTCGGCAGGTACTGCCGGACCAATTCCGCTGCCAGCGGAGACTTGTTCCAAGCAAGATATTTCAGCTCGTCGTGGTTGAACGTGGCGAGCGTTCGCTTGAGTTTTGCGGGTTTGCGACGGCATATCGCATGAGTGTTGTTCTTTCTTTGGTGGCTCATGATTGGCTCCTGTTTGCTCGATGCATGTAGTGTAAACACTCTTTAACGAAAGTATGGGCTTCTCAATGGTTAAAATTTTTTTGTAGCGCGAACGCAACATTTACAGAAGTATTGGCTCTGTGTAGGATCCCCAGATGATCAGATTCAAAATCAAAGAGCTCGTAGAAAAGAAGAGTTTCAAAGACGGTGTTCGTATCCGGTTGGAGGACGTCGCGGTAGCTACCGGTATACATCGGGTCACTCTGACGAACATATCGAGTCCTCGCGGTGCAAACACCACGACGGACAACCTGGACAGGATGTGTCACTACTTTGGTTGCAGGCTGGATGAGCTCGTCGAGTACATCCCCTCAGAGCCGCCACCTCCCAGGAAAAAGCCCACGAAGAAGGGCGAGTCCTCTGACGAATAGCGAGGGCGGAGAGCGATAAGGTAGAAGCGGTAGAGGCATGTTTGAACGCAATCGCCACCCTTGAGGTAGAGTGACGATCGCATGGGAACTGCCTGGTTTCGTTTAGGTTTGTATGATTCCCGTCCGCGGTTGGAGCCGACAGTTTTGCCTCAGCCTGGCAAGGGCGGGGGTCGTACGAACCTCGATGGAGGAAACCGCGGATCCCGAGACTGAACGCTGGGGCCACTCCGGCGCAACCGATTGATGAGTTCTTTGGCAACAGGCTGGATCAAAACCTCCGCCCTAGGCCCGTAGCACACCAGCAACAAATTCAAGACCTTTCTCGCCGCCAACTCGGATGAGGCGAACAAGTTCTGCCTGGCAGGCCCTTCACTTCGCTGTTGATTGCTGCTTCCAGGGCGCACGGCCACGGATCAGTTTGGTGCAGCTGCTCGTGACGTTCACTGTGCATAGCCTGCTCAGCTTTGTTGGTTGGGCTTACGGTGCACTCCGGTACCATACAGCACGACCAATCCGGCAGTCTCTTCTGCAGCGGGAGCGGTCTTTCAATCCGTCGTTATTAACTTTGGCCACCGCTCGACCCAGCAACATTGATGATCAAAATCGTCTATGACGTTAACTTTCGGTCTTTGGCCATCAGGAAATCTGTCGACGTAACGCTGAACGACTTCGACTGGCACGATTGGATCAAGTCGCCCTACCCAATGTACTTGTGGAATGAGGCGCAGGCGGCTCCACTCTTCAGCAGGATTCAGAGATCCCACCAGAGGGCTCAGATGCATCAGCCGAGCCCAGTGCTCAATATCTAGGTTGCCTGCAATCGTGACCACGTCTTGAACATCGGTACGTCGAGCAGCAAGCAATAGAGCCATTACAGCGCCACCGCTGTATCCGACCAGACGCAGTGAATCTGCCGAGGAGGATCTCTTGATATGGTCGAGCGCCGCTGACGACCATTTAACGGCTTGGGAACTGTAACGGTGGGTGGTCCATACACTTACCGTGCAATCCTCACGCGCCTGAGTATTCACGTACTGGCATGGACGGGCAAGGTACGCCGCAGGCCCGGGATCCTGAATAGCTAGTTGGAGTGCAAGTGGCCGGAATGGCGTTGGGTCTGGGGAGGGAAGTGCCGGGCTTAACCAAGCCAGTCCGTCTCCCTCGATATACACCGTCAGCGCCTCACCTTTGGGTGAGCGAGCTTTCATCGCAACCTGGACCGGTTCGTCTAACGCAGGTTGGCTAGGCCACAGCCAGCCGCGCTCCAAAGCAAGGCTTCTTGCAGCCTCGATTCGGCTCTCTACGGAGGGAACCCCGCTACCAAATGGATGTTTACCGCCGGTGCATCCAGACGACATCGCCAAGACAAGAAAGACCCCGACCGGTAGCAGGGGCCGGAGCCTGTACACCTTATGCTGCGCCCAATGGATCAGAAACTCCAGCGAGCCTTTACAGAGGCGGTTGCGTTGTGGAAACCAGCACGTTTCTCGACATCCAGGCGAGACGTGACTTCGGCACCTGCCGATGTCGTGTGGACAAAACCGAGACCAGCTTTCAGCGTCCATGGATCGGGCCGGATGCCATTCGTAACAAAGCCCAAAGTCGGAGCACCTGCAAACGAAGCCGTGATGCTGGAGCCCTTCGCGTGGAAATCATAGCCAATGCCCGCGTTGACAGACAGAAGGGTTGAAGACGACAACTGATGATTGAACTTGACATCACCGCCAAGGACAAGCTGAGTTGTAGTTCTGGCATTGACGTTGAGGTTCAACAATCCCGCCCCTGTTTCGGCGTAAGCATCATCGCGCAGGCGCGTGTAGTCAAGTCTGATGGATGGCACATAAGCTGTTTTTTCGCTCAGTGTGCGTACCGTTCCCCAACCAACGCCTGCATGGAAGGATGTCGTGTTGTAGCTCGATTGGGCAACTGTATTGGTGAATGCAATGGTACGGGTACCTTTGTTAGTGTTGCGACCATAATCGAACTGGAAGTTGATTTCAGAGCCGTTGCCCAACGCACGGCTGCCGTAACCAATCAACTGGTACAGATTCACCGCCGCACTGCTGGGGGCGACAGCGGAGCGGCCATCAATGCTGCTCTTGGCCCAAGCAAAAGCCAACCCAACGTTGGTGTGATCAGACAATGCGCCATCAAGCCCCATGGCCATGCCACCAGTACTGGCCTTGAAGCCGGCAATTGACCCCTGATCTGATTGTCGTGCCCATGAGCCGAACGGCTTGATCCAGAAATGGCGGTCACCCAAGAAGGCGTCACCGGCAGAAAGTCCGCGATTGCCGTCCAGGCGAGCCAAAATTATCCGGTTGATGCTTGCCAGTGCACTCGTGGTTGCCAGTTGTGAACTGCCCACCAAAAGCGGCAGAGTCTGAGAGGCTGCATCTGAAACGGCTTGATCACCGGTAAGACCTGCACCGGTGAACAATGCAAGCAAGTCAGGGGTCGCATCGATAATGCGAGCCGCGCCGTAAGCCGGCGAGTTGGTGAGGTTGCTTGAAGATGTGAAGACGCTGAGCGCTGGCGGGGGGGGTACGTAAGGATTGCCTCCAACCCCCACGCCACCTGGGCCGATCACGTAGTACCAAACATCCCCAGTAATGGACGTTCCTGCGTTGTATGTGGTGGTAACAATGTAGTAGTTGGTCCCGGCTGTGAGCGACTGCGATACCTGGGAGCACCAGCTTGGAGAGCCACATGTACCGGCGTTCGTCAGGCCCAGACCAGCTTGGGCTCCTCCGCTATCATCGTTGAGCACCAACGCGTTCTGAGACGGGTTAGTGGGGTCATAACTTCCACCGTAGACGATGATGACCGTATCGAAGTTAGCTTTGCTCGTGCCGAAGGTATATGTGCCACTCGTGCTCGGATTGAAGTACTGCGAGTTGTAGTTGTATGTCTGTGCCCCAGGAGATGCGAGCTGCGTTAAATCATACAAACTCCCATCGTTTATCTGGAAAGAGCCTGTTGTACCAGAGGCAGAGAACTCCGTTGTAATCTGCGCCATCGAAAGTGACGCCAAGCACATTGTTGCCAAAGCAACAGCGGTTTTGTGTGATTTGAATGTTTGAAGCATGCTTATCCAACGAGGCAGATGAGTTTGAGAAATCTGCTGTATGGTTCCAAGAACAAGAAACAAAAAGCTCTCAAAACCTCTCATTCACGAGAGGCTTGAACTGCTAGGCTTGATCTATGTCAGATACCATACAACCACCCTCGTCCTTGTCCACTGTTGCCGTGGTGGAGGATGAGAGTGTCCTGCGCGAGGAGTTGACGTTTCAGCTTCAACATCGGGGCTTCAACGTGGTTTCGTTCGGGGATGCATCCGGCCTTTATCGACACATGGCTACTCAGCCCCTCGCCGTAGCGATACTGGATGTGGGCCTGCCTGGCGAAGATGGGCTCAGCATAGGCACACTGCTGCGCACTCACAACCCACAAATTGGCATCGTTTACTTGACGGCTCGCAGCCAGCGGGAAGACAAATTGGCTGGCTGGAACGCAGGGGCGGACGCATTCTTGATCAAACCTGTGGACATGGACGAGTTGGACTTGCTGTTGCGTCGGTTGATTGCGCGACAAATCGCATTAGCCCCGGCACAGGCACCCCACTCACACACCAAACAAGCGGCGCAAGAACACGAAACCTGGAAGCTCAACAACGCCAAGGCCATGCTGGTGGCCCCCGATGGCAGCCGAGTGAAGCTGACGTTGACCGAGCTACAAATACTGACCGAACTTGTAACCAAGAAGGGAAGACCCTGTAAACACGCCGAGTTGGCGCGAGCCATAGGGCTGCAGCCAGACGAGTGGGATCGTCACCGGCTGGAGGTGATCGTGAGTCGGCTGCGGCTAAAGGTGGAGCGAGAGACCGGACTGGAAGCCCCGCTACGCACCCTGCGAGGCACAGGATATGCGTGGGCGGCGTGAAGACACCGCGTGGCGCTGGGTGAGTCAATGTGCTGTGCTGTTGTGCCTTTGCATGTGCATCAGTGCCCAGGCAGGGCAGCTGAATTTCACACCTCAAGAACAGGCCTACCTGTCCCAAAAACGCACCGTCACCATGTGCGTAGATCCCGACTGGGCGCCTTTTGAGCGACTTGACGAGAACGGCACACACGTCGGGATCGCTGCTGACCTAATTCAACTGGTAGTGCAACGCACGGGACTGGACATCAAGCCGCTGCCTGTTCGTACGTGGGACGAGAGCCTTGCCGCATCCAAAGATGGGCGTTGCCAGATCATGAGTTTTTTGAACCAGACGCCCGAGCGTGAGAGATGGCTGCGCTTCACCTCACCCATCTTTCTAGATCCTAACGTCTTGATCACTCGTGAGGAGCATCCTTACATACCTGACCTGGCAGCCCTCAGCAACCACACGATTGCGCTGCCCAGAGGCACGATGGTGGAAGAACGTCTGCGGCAGGACTTCCCATTGCTCAAAGTGTTGACGACTGACAGTGAGCGAGAGGCTGTAGAGCTGGTGTCGGACAGGAAAGTGGACCTTACGATGCGCTCGCTGATTGTGGCTGCATACACCATCAAGCAAGAGGGCCTGTTCAACCTGAAAATTGCTGGTCAAGTGCCGCAGTACACCAACCAGCTGCGTATTGGTGTGTTGAAGGATGAGACCCATCTGCTGAGCGTGTTGGACAAGGCCGTCAGTTCCATCTCGGCACAGGAACGGGAACTGATCTCAAACAAACATGCAGCAATACAGGTACAAAAGGGCGTGGACTACACGCTGGCATGGAAAGTGGCGCTGTTTGCGATAGTCGTTCTGAGCGCGGTTGGATTCTGGCAGTACAAGCTACGTCAGCTGGAACGCGCCCGTACCGCTTTAGCGGAGGCAACCGCCGACCAAGCGTTGCAAAGCCAGCGCGAACAAAGCCAGTTGACTGCCTTGATTTCTCATGAAGTGCGAACAGCTTTGTCGGTCATTGACGCGTCAGCGAATTCATTGCTGCTGGTCATGAACACAAACGATGAAGCAAGTCTTTTACGGATTTCGCGTATCCGCGAAGGAGTACAACGCCTACTGAATTTGAGTGAACAGTTTCTGGCAAAAGACCGCTTGGAACGTGGGACGCTGAAGCCCAAGCTGGAAACCGTCGATGTTCTGGAGCTGTGCGAGTCCATATCCCGGACTTTAGATGGCAAGCAACGCGTGGTGATTTTCAATGAGGGGGACACCCATTTGCTGGCTGACCCCGCGCTGCTTCAAGTCGCGCTGCACAATCTGGTGAGCAACGCCTTGCGCTATAGCCCCGAAGGCTCACCCGTTCGGTTGGAGATTCTGGACCAAAAAACTGCACTACTGATCCGGATTACGAATTCAGGAGTAGGTATTCCAACTGATGAACAGGTGACGATTTTTTCCAGCTATGTGCGCGGCACCACTGGACAGGGAAAGCCTGGCGCGGGCCTCGGTCTGTATCTTGTTAGGCGAGTAGCCGAGTTGCATCACGGGGCAATAACACTTGTAGCCAGTGACAACTCTGGGACAACGTTTGAGCTGACTCTGCCGCGATCGGAAAACACCACGCCCTGACCGCATCGCTCAGTCATCGACCGCTGTGCATTGGATTTCTGTGATCATTCGCAATGCGAGAAGTCCGCCAACGGACGGTCGATTGATCAGGCCAGATAGTTTAGTGAATGCAGCACTAGTACCCCTTCATTTGGAGGCGTACCTGTCCTCGGGCTGCGACTATCCCGAATGACCGGAAGCGGTGATTGGCCAGCAAATCTGACTGACGGCAATCAGCCTACAGCGACCTTAGAAACTCATTAGCCGATTGTTGTGCCTGCTCGTACGTGACCTGGTAGTCCAGCCGGTCAATCGCATCGAACTGCAGTTTCAGCACCGCCTTGCGCTGCTCGACCTGACTGAGAAACGCCTCGCGGTGGCGGACCAGATATTGGCTGGCACTTTCCAGTGCCTTGGGCTCCCGTTCAATCACCAAGGCCAGGTCAAACAGGTCTCGCGCCGTCGCGCGATCCCCTCGGTGCCAGAGCTTCTTGGCTACGATTTCCGCAGAGGTCTCCACCCTCACCTGCCGCCCCAGCAACTGCCAAAGTTCGAATGGCTCTGTGGTGAGGTTCGGCGAGGCCACAAAGTCGATCTCACCCTCGGGCCGCAGCAGCTTGATATACCCTGGCCCTTCGACGTAGTCCTGTGTCACGGACTCGGCCACATCACTCAGGCGCGGTGACACGAAACCCAGGTACTGTGGATCGGGCACAAAGATATCAATGTCCTTGCTCACCCGATGGCGGTGGCGAAGCATCAACACCGTGCCGCCCCCGAATGTCCAGACGGGATCACTGATGCCGTGCTTGGTGATTTCGTCGATCAGGGCATAGGCATGGCGCAGGAGTTCTTGCCAGATGCCCGTGGGCAAGTCAGAAGGCGTGTGATCACCGGTGCTCATGCCCACACCGCCCTTGGCGATTGCAAGTCATGGGCCCACTGCAGCAGATGTTTCCACAGTGTCTTTGCGGGGCAATGGGTATGGCGAGCCACCTCTTCCACAGCACCCACGATGAGGGGCAACGGAGTTTCATCCAGAAGAGTGGCGACCAGGGGCCTGATGTTGGCCGGCAGTTGCCCCTCCACCAGCGCAGCGGCCAACGCTTCGGGTGTGAGCCCTTCTTTGTAGCTCACGCTGGCCGTGCGGCTGGCCAGCGCCAGCGCGTTATCTTTTGACGGACGCTCTGCGGCATCCAGGGTCAGCCCCAGCAGGTCCAACAGCACGATGAGTTTGGCAGCACCCAGGTCCACGATGGTGCCGGTTTCCAACTGATTGATCGTGGCGCGCGACAGGCCGCTGAGGCGGGCGAGCCTGGCCTGCGACAGGCCCAGCACCTGCCGACGCTGTTTGACGAGTTGACCGATGGACATCAGATTCATGGGTGAATTGAAGCACACGCAACCATTTTTTGTCAAATATATTCGACTATTTTTAAGCAAATTCCACTCATTCCCTTTGAAACCAGCCTACGGCAACCGTTGTCACAGCCCATTTACAACGGCCCCTCGCCCGCTACCTCAAGTCGTCAACCGTCAGCCCATGGAGCGCCAAGGTCTGCAAGATCTCTTCAATCACTGCCGTCCGTTCAGCTTCAACGTCACGCTCTGCTTCGGCAAAGAACGCCCCAGCCTTGGACAGCAGGGTTTGAAACCGCTCATCGCTCAATGGTGTCTTATCCGCAGCAGAATTGGCGCGTGTTGAAGTGACTGCACCACCTCGTTCGTTGCGATGCTTTGAGCGAACCCACATCATGCGCACCTCTGTTGTATCGGCCCTCCCAGGGCACTCAGCGAAGTGCCGCTCTTGAACGCCATGGGTTTACGGCAAGGCAAGCGAAACAAAGGGTCCAGCACCAGACACAGCCAGATGTCTTTTTTTAGGATCTCGGCCCGCCGTCCCATGACGACCGCCAGGCTCTGCAGCAGTTCGCCCTGCTCCCGAACGTCGAGGCCAAAGTAGTGTTCCTGGCGACCATCAGCCATGTGCGGTCACCCCTTCCTCGTAACGCATCAGTGCATCAACCATCCAGCCCGGCATGGCCGACTTCGCTTGACGCAAAGCCTCGAATTCCGCCTTAGGCAACTTGCGGGCCATGTGGGCAAAAGTGCCTGGCGTGACTTGCCCGCGACCCAGATACCACAGTGCCGACAGGGCCTGGCCAGCCGGCCGACCGGCCAGCACCAGTTTGCGTGCTGCCACATGTTGGAGCCGTACGTGCAACTTGCCCAGACGCACGTTGTGCGACGAACCCGTGGTGTAGAACACCGGCTGGGCGGGAACTTGCGTGCTCAGGCCAAAGCGACGCGCCGCTTCAGCCCCATGCACTTCGATGGACGCGCCCTCCGCTGCCGCCACGGCCTTTGCCACGGCTTCGGGCGCAGGCATTCTGGACAGGCCGAAGCGGCTGGGCTGAGACACCGTATAGACGCCGCGACCGATGCGCTCCAGCACACCCGCCTTGGTCAGGCGTGACAGCACCTGGTCAATCGACGCACGCGGCCCCATGCCCGCCAACAAGGCGGGCGTGAACGGCTGACCGACAGGCAGCTGGGTCAGCCGTTCACGAATGGCTTGGGAGATGTTCATGGCGGGTCTCTGATGTCAGGTCATCTATCTAAATATCTGAAAAACAGCAATTCTCAGTCCTCAGCACCCAGCCCTACCAATCCCTTGCAGGGCCCGTTCACCTTCAGGTTGATCGAATCTGGCAGCCGACTGCCAAGTTCATAACGTGCTTTTGCAATCGCGCCTTGGACGTAGGCATGAAGCGTGTGCAGCGCTTCTTGCTTTTCAGTGAAGTATTCGTAGAGGTTGTAGTGCTCGTCCTGAACGCCACCGAGCCCGTGACTGAACAGGTGCGCGCTGGCCTTGCCATCCAGCTTTTTGCTGGCCAGGTAGGTTACAAAAGTGCGCCGGATGTCACGCACGTCGAAGTCCTTCTTGATGACACCACGCGTCAACATTTCGAGTTTGATGGACAGCAGCAAGTCGCTCACCGCATCGGTGGACAGTACCTTGCTTCCGTTGGTCGTGAACAGATACGGGGTGTCGCGCTCTTTGGCGTGTGACTCGCCGATCTTGATCAAGTCTTTGGCAGGTCCCACCAAAGGCACCAAGTGCGCCCGCGCCTGGGTCCTTTTGCCTTTGGGGTCCCACAACATCAAGGACTCGCAATCCTCATCGAGATCCTCCGTCGTTGCGCGCAACACTTGAGCCAGGCGCTGCCCGCCAAGCCAGACCACCAATTGGAGCGCGCGCGAGGTGGCCGATGGCACCAAATCCAGACACAGCATGAAAAAGCCCAGCTCAAGTGACGTGAGCGAGCGCCGGCGTGCCTGGATGGCCCCGGGAATGGCCGTGATGTGCTGCAGGGGGTTGACCTGGACGAGCGATTTCCGCCGGCGCTCTCGCGGCACCGTCGATTTGGTTTTACTCTCGATGTGGTTGTTGTAGGCCGTACGCAGCATCGAGCGCAGCCGCTCGGCTTCGCGCTTCTGATTTTTGGTCTCTCCTGAGCGATTGGGATCGAATTTGTTTGTCCGCCCGTCGTATTGTTGAGAATCCGCCCGCTCCAGCGCCAGAGCCTGGTCTATACCTCGCTTGCGTGACGGTCGCACATAGACCCCATAGATCAGGTCGGCCATTTCTTCGGATGTGACTTCGTGGGCCGGCTTCTCCGCTAACGCGGGGTGGGGCACTTCGACGTGCCTTTTGAACGCCGACTTGTAGTCGCGCACCGTGGTCATGGAGCCACGGCTCGCAAGGGCTTCCAGGTACTGCTCAAAGAGCTCCTTCAACGTGGGCGCCCAGACTGCGGGCACCGGTGAAGGGTCCTGAGGTGCAGGTTCGGGTTCAGGGGCAACAGCCAGCAACGGTTCGTCTGCAGGCTGATTCACGGCCGCCTCCGGCACACTTACCGGAACAGCAGACGGCGATGCCTTGGGACGGGCGCGAGACCGCTCCAGAACAGCGCGCTCTTGCAGAACAGGCACCTCCTGTGCGCGCGGGGCACTTTCACAGGCTGCCGCCGCTGCTTGCTGAGCATGGACAACGAGGGACTGAACACGAGCGTGGCTGGCCCGAAAATCCTGGGCAATGCCCAGCAGTTGCTCCCGGGTCGGGCTGCCTGCAATCACCGCCTGATTGAAGGCCGCGTGGATTTGACGCGCCAGTTGCAGGGACATGTGGTCAGGCTCACCCTGGCTGAAACGGCCAAACGCCAGCAAGCTGGGCAACGATTGCCGGCGAAACCGAGCGATCCAGGACTTTTCGCCAGTGGGGTACACGCGCACACACAAGGTTGCGCCGCCATGCGGCACCTCGTCGCGACGCGACAGGGAGATTAACTCGGGGCGTTCCCCCCTGGCTTTGAGACGGCGGATGTCCGCATCGGTGGCGTAGTTGGGCATGGCAGCGACTGAAACAAGCTCGAATCCCCCGCCCCAACCAGAAGGTTGTCGTGGGCGGGCTCCTCGAGTCGCTGTTCACATCCGCTGACGTCATGGCCGCAATGTCCAGAAGGCACAGCCAGGCGCTTTGACACCAGGGCTTGTGCTACCACTTCGGACTTTTCGTGCTACCACTTGGCTGCCGGAGGCGCAGCCAGAACGTTGACTCACGCATGTCACTTTACCCAAAAATCGAGGGTAGCAGCGCTTCAAGTCGTTGTTTTTGATGGAATTTTTCGAGTTTGTCTGAAAAGACTATTTTTCAGACATGAGGAAGCCTCAAAACTCGGCGTGCCTGTTAATCCGTAGGTCCCTGGTTCGAGCCCAGGTCGGGGAGCCAAACACAACAAAGGCTTGCAAGCGATTGCAGGCCTTTTGTCTTTTCAGCCGTGACAGGAACGTGACATCGCCATCACGTTTCCGCTCACCCGACCCCGTTCGATCCGGGTCGCCGCAGACAACCAGTTTTTACTGGGTCAATACGTCTTCTCGATGGGGTTGGCAGTAAGCCCCTCGGCCGGATACGCCCGCATGAATTCGCGCGCTTTCTCTGGCTGGGTGGCGTTCAGCCAGGCGCCGTACGCACCGTCGTTCAAGATCGCCAGCATGCGTTTTTCGCTGCCGGCATGCCCGTAACGGCGCATCAACGCGTGGCTGTTGGCGTTCACCGTGAGCAGGCAAAAACTGACGATCACCTCGCCCGCCGCACCGGTCCAGGTCTCCCACAGGCCGGCGGCGCCCATGGGTTTGCCGTCGACCCGAGCGATCCGCGTGGGCACGGCTTTGCCGCTGCGCCAGTCGTCCTGGTGAAAGGCCATCATGGGCACGATGCAACGCTGCGCACCCAGCCAGGTACCGCGAAAGTTGTTGGACGTGCTCACGGTCTCCGCGCGCGCGTTGACCAGCTTGGTCGAACGCAGTTTGGCATCCGAAGCGGACTTCACCCAGGGCGGGACCAAGCCGAACTGCCCCACGACGAGTTCGCGTCCGTTCGCGCCTGGAGACGCGTGCTCAACACCTTCGACCGAAGGCGGTACCGGTGGATTGCGGATGAAAACGCCTGGGCGGCGAGGCCAAACCTTGAGACCCACTGTGGCGTCGCTGGGCGCGTCAACTTCAAAAATGTCCCGGTACAGGTGGTCGGGACACAGGCATTCGTATTGGGAACTCATGGTGCCAATGGTAAGCCGAGCGGTTCGGCGTTGTGTCGACATCACCGACAGCCTCGCAGACCGCCCCTGGCACGGGGCTGCCGCCGGTGCGGTTGGCACCGGCTGAAGCTCATTGCGCGGCCTCACTGATCGCACCAGTCACACGCGTGTGAGGTGCACACGCAACCGAAGCCCTACGGGACGGCCCATGCGCCTCAAGCACCGGACTCGACACAAGCGATGCCCCGAATGCACAGCAAGAACGGGGCGAACTGCCTGTCGGCCACCATCCACCCCACCTGGCTCACCCGCTCCGGGGCCAGTGGCGCAGCCGGCTGCGGGAGGCGCCGCCCATGATGCGGCCACCGATCGGTCGCCAGCCCTGACAGGACTCCGGCGACGAGAAAAACACCTCCACGCTCATGCGGCCGGGGTAAAGCGCGGGAATGGGCCATCGGCGGCGGCCACCACCGCTGCCAAGGCCGGCCGCTTCTGCATGCAAGCCGCGAACAGCGCACTCCCCGTCCACCCCTGTAGCCATGCCCTGACCCTGGGCAGCGGCAAACCCTCGAACCACCCGGGGTCCACCGCCGCGAACTGCCGCACGAACGGGAAGATGCCAATGTCGGTCGCGCAGGGCGTTGGGCCACCGATGAACGGGTGGTCCCTGAGCCGGACTTCCAGCGGCCACAGGAACACGTCCAATGCCTGCTGGCGGTGGAACTGCTGCAGCGCGGGCTTGTCTTCGGGGCCGACCTGCCCATAGCGCTCAGGGTACTTGTAACGGTCGAGGTGGTGCTTGAAGTCGCGATCGTTGCGTTGCAAGAGCGCCTGGTGCTCTGGGGTGCTGGCTTGGTGCCACCAGAACTGCGCGTCGCCCATGGCATCCGGATGGTTCAGTGCCCACCCGACGATGTCCCAGCTCTGCTCCAACACCCGGCCGCCCGGCAGCACCAGAACGGGCACCGTGCCCTTGGGGGAGGCGGCCAGCAGGGCGGGCGGTTTGTGGCGCAGCGCAATCTCGTGGGCATCAAACGGGATGCCGGCGATGAGCAGCGCCATCCTGGCCCGCATGGCGTACGGACAGCGTCGGTAGGTGTAAAGCAGGGGCCGGTCGCTTGCCATGCATTGCCGTCAAAGGGGACCCAAGTGTTGCCGAAGCCGGGCGGCGTAGGCTTCCAGGGTTGGCCACCCCGGTTCTTTCCTGGGCCAGGTCAAGGCGATGCCATCGTTCGCGTGGCGCGGCACGACGTGCAGGTGCACGTGGAACACCGTCTGGTCGCCCTCCTTGCCGTTGGCCTGCAAAAGGGTGATGCCGGGCGGGTCGAAGGTCTGCTGGACCGCATGCGCCATGCGGTGCGCCGTTCGCATCAAGGCGGCCGCCTCGTCGGGGGTGCAGTCGAGCAAGGTGGCGGCGTGGCGTTTCAAGGCCACCAGCAGGTGTCCGGGGTTGACCTGGCCGAGGTCCATGAAGGCCAGGGTCTGCGCGTCTTCGTAGACGCGGGCGCTGGGAATGTCGCCGGCCACGAGTTTGCAGAAAATGCAGACGCCGGGCGGCGACGGGTCGATGAACTTGGGCATGCAGGCATCATACAAAGTGACGGTTTCCG
>NZ_JAAQQT010000667.1:0-20868 GCF_011742065.1 Aquabacterium sp. A08 | reverse complement strand
TACTACAACAAGGTCAAACTGGCGCTGCTCGAAAAGGGCGTGCCGTTTGAGGAAGCGCTCCACTGGGTGGGCGAAACCGACGTGGCCTGCAGCCCGCTGGGCAAGGTGCCCTACCTGCAGACCGAACAGGGCGCACTGTGCGAATCGGCGGTGATGCTGGAGTACCTGGAAGACGCCTACCCCGCCCACCCGCTGCTGCCGGCCGACCCGTACGCGCGGGCCAAGGTGCGCGAACTGCACACCTTCCTCGAACTGCACCTGGAACTGGAGGCGCGCAAGCTGTACCCGCAGGCCTTTTTTGGCGGCCAGGTGAGCGACGGCGTCCAGCAGAAGGTGGCCGAGCAACTCGACAAGAACGTGGCGGCACTGACGCGGCTGCTGCGCTTTGCGCCCTTCATCGCCGGCGACACCTTCACCCTGGCCGACTGCGCGGCCATCGTGCACCTGCCGCTGGTCTCGAGCGCCACCAAAGGGGTGCTGGGCCGCGACGTGCTGGCCGACGTGCCCGGTGTGCGCGACTACCTCCAGGCCATGGGCGAGCGCCCGCAGGTGCAGCGCATCCACGCCGACCGCAAAGCCAACACCGCCCTGATGCTGCAGCGCTACGCCCGCTGAGGCGTGGCCGGGGCGCGCCAGCGGAAGAACATCGGGTAGACCTTTTCCGTCACCGGGCCGTCGAAGTCCCAGGCCAGGCACTTGCCCAGGTGCGGCGGCGGGCGGCCGTCGTCGGGCGTGGCGAACGACACCTCGGCCATGGTCTGGAACGCGGCGGTGGCCATGTTGTAGAGCAGTTCGCGCAGGTGGGTGCAGCCCTGGATGGCACCCAGGTGCTGCTCGATGGCGCGGCGCCAGCCGCCGCCCATGCGGGTGCCCACCATGCGCTGCATCGGGGCCAGCGCCTGTGGGCAGGGGGCGTGCGGGTGGCTGTCCATCACCGCCTCGATCGCCTGCACCACCATGGCGGCGTCCAGCGTGACCCGGATGCGCATGTGGTGCACCGGCTCGTTCGGTGCCCAGCGGCCTTCGCCTTCGATCTCAAAACTGTGGGGCTTGCTGTCGTGCAGCTCGCCCTCGATGTCCCACAGGCCGTCGTCGCGCAGAAAGCCGCGGTATTCGACGCGGCGGGTGTGCATGGGGCGGCGGGGGGCGGGGGTGGACAGTGGCAAGTTCGTCACCTTTAAAAAATCGAACGGTCGTGCGGAAGTCGGGTTCCAATTGTCTGCAAAAACTGGGCCGTGTGCGACACCGGGGCGTCCTGCAGGCGTCAGGGCCCGCGTGGGCGCGCCGGGGCCGCCCGGCTCAGGGGGCGGCCAGCGGCTGGTCGGCGAGCCGCGCCACCTCGGTGCGCAGGGCCTGGCCCCAGGCACGGCGGTCACGCCCCTGCGCGCGGTCGGCTTCGCCCCAGTGCACCGTGGCCTGCACGTCGGTGGCGCGCGCCGTGCGCCAGAGCGAGGCGACCAGCGTGGTGTCGCCGATGTAGGTGGGCGCGTCGTGGCGGCGGGCCTCGCCCAGCAAGGCCTGGCCGTGGCCGTGCAGGTAGGCCAGGCCCACCGGCAGGATGGGGCTGTCGGTGGCCAGCGCCGCCTGCAGCAGGTTGGCGTGGAAGGGCAGCACGCCCTGGCCGTCGCCGGTGGTGCCTTCGGGGAACACGGCCAGCACTTCGCCGGCCTGCAACCGCTCGGCCATGTGGTGCACCACGCGCAGCGCGTCGCGGCGGTTGTCGCGCTCGATGAACAGGGTGCCCGACCCCGCCACCAGCCGGCCGACGATGGGCCAGTGCCGCACGTCGGCCTTGGAGACGAAACGGCACGGCCGCGCGGCGTTCATCACGAAGATGTCCAGCCACGACTGGTGGTTGGCGACCACCAGCAGCGGGCCGGTGCCGGGCGGTTCGCCCAGCACCTGGAGCCGCACCCCCAAAATGCGCAGGGTCTGGCCCGACCACTCGCGGATGGCCTGCTGGCGGCCGGCTTCGTCCAGCCCGGGGAAACGGGTGCGCAGCGTGTGCAGGCCGCGCAGCAGGTGCAGCGTCAGCCGCAGCAGGCGCGCGGCGGCGCGCAGGGCGTTCACGTCAGGCGCGGCGGTCGTGGGCGGCGTCGAACGCCACCTGGCCGTTAACCAGCGTGGCGCGCACCGCCACCGGCAGTTCGTGCCCGTCGAACGGGGTGTGGGTGCCTTGGCTGCGCAGCGTGTCGGCGCCCACACGCCAGTGCTGGCGCGGGTCCACCACGCACAGGTCGGCCACGCCGCCTTCCACCACACGGCCCACGCTGGCCTGCAGCGTGCCCAGGCTGTGGCCCAGCACGGTGGCCGGGCCTTGCGTCAGCGCGGCCACGGCACGGGCCAGCGGCACCCCATCTTGCTCGGCCCATTTGCAGGCCAGGCCCAGCAGCAGCTCCACCGCGGTGGCGCCGGGCTCGGCTTCGGCAAAGGGCAGGGTTTTGGCGTCGGCGTCCACCGGGTTGTGGTCGCTCACCAGCGCGTCGATGGTGCCGTCGGCCAGCGCGGCGCGCAGCGCCTCGCGGTCGCGCTGCTGGCGCACCGGCGGCTGCAGGCGCAGGCGGGTGTCGTAATAGCCGATGTCGGTGTCCGTCAGGTGCAGGTTGTGCACGCTCACGTCGCAGGTCACGGGCAGGCCTTCGGCCTTGGCCTGGCGCACCAGGTCCACCCCGGCGGCGGTGCTCAGGCGGCACAGGTGCAGGTGCACGCCCTGCCCGGCCGGCGTACCCGGCTTGTGCACGCCGCGCAGCAGCTCGAACAGCGTGTGCAGGGCAATCACCTCGGCGGCGGCGGGCACGCCGCTCAGGCCCATGCGGGTGGCCAGCGGGCCGCTGGCCACCACGCCCTTGCCCAGCCAGAAGTCCTGCGGGCGCAGCCACACGCTGTAGCCGAACGTGGCGGCGTACTGCAGGGTGCGCTGCAGCACCTGCGTGTTGACAATGGGCACGTCCGCCTGGCCAAAGCCCACGCAACCGGACTCGGTCAGCTCCACCATTTCGGTCAGCACCTCGCCCTTGAGGCCGCGCGTCAGCGCCCCCAGCGGGAACACGCGGGCCTGGTGCAGCTTTTCGGCGCGGGCCTTCAGCATGTCCACCAGGCCGGGCTCGTCCAGCACCGGGTCGGTGTCGGGCGGGCACACCAGGCTGGTCACGCCCCCGGCCACGGCGGCGGCCATTTCGCTTTCCAGCATGCCGGCGTGTTCCTGCCCCGGCTCGCGCAGGCGCATGCACAGGTCCACCAGGCCGGGCAGCACCCAGCAGCCGGTCGCGTCGAGGGTGCGGTTGGGGTGGAAGTCGGCCGGCAGCTTGCCAATGCCAATCACGCGCCCGGCGGCAATGGCGATGTCGGCCACGCGGTCGGTCTGGCTGGCGGGGTCGATCAGGCGGCCGTTTTGAATCAGGATTTTCATGTTGCTGTTCCCATGACGCCGTGGTTCAAGCCACGTTTCCGGCCACGATGCCCATCACCGCCATGCGCACGGCGATGCCAAAGGTCACCTGCGGCAGCACCACGCTCTGCTTCCCATCGACCACGGTGGAGTCGATTTCCACCCCCCGGTTGATGGGGCCGGGGTGCATCACGATGGCGTCGGGCTTGGCCCAGCGCAGGCGCTCGGGCGTCACGCCAAAACTCTTGAAATACTCCTGACTGGACGGCAGCAGTGCGCCGCTCATGCGCTCGTTCTGCAGCCGCAGGGTGATCACCACGTCGCAGTCCTTGATGCCTTCCTCCAGCGTGTGGCACACGCGCACGCCCATCTGCGACAGGTCGGAAGGCACCAAGGTGCGCGGGCCCACCACCCGCAGGTCCGGGCAGCCCAGGGTGGTCAGCGCGTGGATGTCGGAGCGCGCCACGCGCGAGTGCAGCACGTCGCCCACGATGGCCACCGACAGCTTGGTGAAGTCCTTCTTGTAGTGGCGAATGGTGTACATGTCCAGCAGCCCCTGGGTGGGGTGGGCGTGGCGCCCGTCGCCGGCGTTGACCACGTGCACGTGCGGCGCCACGTGTTGCGCGATCAGGTAGGGCGCGCCGCTTTCGCTGTGGCGCACCACAAAAATGTCGGCCGCCATCGCGCTCAGGTTGGCGATCGTGTCCAGCAGGCTTTCGCCCTTGGAGGCCGAGCTGCGCGCAATGTCCAGCGTGTACACGTCCGCGCTCAGGCGGGTGGCGGCAATGTCAAACGTGGTGCGGGTGCGGGTGCTGTTCTCGAAGAACAGGTTGAACACGCTTTTTCCCCGCAGCAGCGGCACCTTTTTCACCTCGCGGTCGCTCACGCTGACGAAGTTGTCGGCCGTGTCCAGAATTTGCGTCAGGATGGCCTTGGGCAGGCCTTCGGTGGAGAGCAGGTGGATCAGCTCGCCATTTTTGTTCAGTTGGGGGTTGCGGGCCATGGTGTCAGGCCTCCTGGCGGTGTTCGACGACGAAACTGAAGGTGCCGGCCGGGCTGCGCGCCAGCTCGAACGACTGGTGGCGCGGCAGCGGCAGGCGGGTGGCGGCAAAGTCGGCGGCCATGGGCAGTTCGCGCCCGCCCCGGTCCACCAGCACCGCCAGCTTCACGCTGGCCGGGCGGCCGTAGTCGAACAGCTCGTTGATGACCGCGCGCAGCGTGCGCCCGGTGTAGAGCACGTCGTCGACGATGAGGACGTGGGCCCCGTTCACGTCGAACGGCAGCCGGGTCTGTTCGGCGGTGGCGCTCAGGCCGCGCTGGGCAAAATCGTCGCGGTGCATGGCGGACGAAATCACGCCAATCTCGCCGGGCAGGCCCAGTTCGCGCTGCAGCCGTTCGGCCAGCCAGGCGCCGCCGCTGGTCACGCCCACCAGCCGCACCGGGGCGCCGGCCAGCAGGCCCTGCACCCCGCGTTTGAGCTCGGCGTACAGCGCCTCCGCGTCCAGTTGCAATTGACTCAAGGCAGACTCCTCAAAAACTGTTCCAGGATGATGCAGGCCGACGCCGCATCGGCGTCTTTCGCGCCCAGGCTGTGCGCCTCGGTGGTGCTGTAGCGCTCGTCCACTTCATACACCACTTGGTTGAAACGCCCGCGAAGCTGGCGGGCGAATTTCTGGGCGCGGGCGGTATTGTCGTGCGCGGCGCCGTCGGGGTGGGTGGGGATGCCCACCACCAGCGCGTCGGGCTGCCATTCCTTCAGGCGCGCGGCGATCTGGACAAAGCGGGCGTCGCCCTCGGCCTGGATGGTGGCCTGCGGGGTGGCGGTGCGCGTGACCCGGTTGCCGCTGGCCACGCCGGTGCGCTTGAGGCCAAAGTCGAACGCCAGAAAGCTCTGGTGCCCCGGCGGCACCGGGGGCAAGGGCGCCACCACGGGCTGGTCGGCCCCGCTCATGCGTGCCCCGAACCGGGCGCCAGCATCCACGGCTGCAGGCCCAGCAGGCCCATGGCCTTCTCGTAACGCTGCTCCACCGGGGTGTCAAAAATCAGGGCCGGCTGGGCCTCCACCGTCAACCAGCTGTTTTCGGTGATTTCGGACTCCAGCTGCCCCTCGCCCCAGGAGGCGTAGCCCAGCGTCAGCAACACCTTGCGCGGCCCGGCGCCCGACGACAGCGCCTCCAGCACGTCGCGCGAGGTGGTCATCTCCAGCCCATCGGCCAAGCGCAGGGTGGACGCGTAGGCCGAGGGGCGCGGCGCGGGGGTCTCGGCCTCGGGGGCCTCGGCCTCGGCGGGGTCGGTCGATTCGTCCAGTTCCAGGCCCGACAGCGCCTCGCGGATGGCGCGGGCCACGGCGGGCGGGGTTTCGTCGGTGCCCACCGGCTGGGCGTCGCCCATGGCCTCGTGCAGCACAAAGCCGCGCTCGGGCTGCAGCGGGCCGCCGTGGAACACCGGCAACGCGGCCAGTTCGGGCCGGCGCAGCGGCAGGTCCACCTTCTCGAACAGGTCGGCCACGGTGATGTCGCTGGGCTTGTTGATGATCAGCCCCAGCGCGCCCTTGGGCGTGTGCTCGCACAGGTACACCACGCTGCGGCCGAACAGTTCGTCGTTCAACCCCGGCATGGCAATGAGGAAATGGTGGGTCAGGTTGATGGCGGCGGGGTCCAGAGGCATCGCCCGATTTTAGTGGGTGGGCACCGCGCCGGAACGGCCCCTGGCCCCGTGGGGCTTACTGCATTGCGGCTTTGTAAATGCTCTGCCGGGGCGCGGCCATCAGGCGGCGCACCATGGGCTCGAACTCGCTCAACGGCAGGGGCTGGAACCGGGGGTCGAAGGCCGGGTTGTCGTACAGCGCCACGAATTCGGCGGTGCGCTCGTAGTGCGGGTGGTCCTTGAAACCATCGCGCATGTGGCGGTCCAGGCCAATGTGGTGGAAAAAGTTGTAGCCCTGGAACACCCCGTGGTGCTGCACCATCCACAGGTTTGCTTCGCTCACAAACGGCTTCAGGATGGCCGCGGCAATGTCCGGGTGGTTGTAGCTGCCCAGCGTGTCGCCCACGTCGTGCAGCAGGGCGCACACCACGTACTCCTCGTCGCGGCCGTCGCGCAGGGCCAGGGTGGCGGTTTGCAGGCTGTGGGTCAGCCGGTCCACCGGGAAGCCGCCAAAATCCCCGTCCAGCAGCCGCAGGTGGTCCAGCACCCGGTCGGGCAAGGCACGGGCCATCTTCATCGCTTCGGGGACGATGAGGCGCCAGTCCTCTGCCGTGCTCTGTTCCATGCGGGTGAAGGTCGCGCGAAGGGTCATGCGGTTGTCTCCTGGGTGATGGCCCAGATTTTCCTGCCGACCCGCTGGCGGAAGCAGTCACCTGCAAGACCCCGGCGACCGGTGTGCCGCCCGGGGCGGGGCGTGCAGCCCGGCGGGCCCGCATGGTAGGCTCCCCACACGATGTCCACACCCACCCCCTACAACACCGGCCTGATGTGGTTTCGCCGCGACCTGCGGGCCGAGGACAACGCGGCGCTGTACCACGCCCTCAAGCGCTGCCATAAGGTGTGGTGCGTGTTCGTGTTCGACACCGCCATCCTGCAACCGCTGCGGGACCGGGGCCTGCGCGCCGACCGGCGGGTGGAGTTCATCCACGAAAGCCTGATCGACCTGGACGAGCAATTGCGCGCGCTGGGCCGCTCCAACGGGGCCGAGGGGGTGGGGCTGATCGTGCGCCACGGCGCGGCCACCGAGGAAATTCCCCGCCTGGCCGCGCAACTGGGCGTGCAGGCGGTGTTTGCCAACCACGACGACGAGCCCCAGGCCAAGGCGCGCGACGCGCAGGTGCTGGGCGCACTGGCCCACGCGGGCGCGGTGCTGCACACCTACAAAGACCACGTGGTGTTTGAGCGGCACGAGGTGCTGACGCAAAACGCCCGGCCGTTCACCGTGTTCACGCCCTACAAAAACGCGTGGCTGAAGGCGCTGACGGACTACCACCTCAAGGCCTACCCGGTAGAACGCTACGCCCCCGCGCTGGCGCCCTGCCCCGCCCACACGCCGCCCGGTGTGCCCACGCTGGAGAGTCTGGGTTTTCAAGCCACCAACCTGCGCGCACTCAAAGTCCGCACCGGCAGCCGGGGCGCGCGTGCGCTGTTCGAGGACTTTGTGGCGCGGATCGACCAGTACCACCAGGCGCGCGACTTCCCGGCCATCAAGGGCCCGAGCTACCTGAGCGTGCATTTGCGCTTTGGCACCGTCAGCATCCGCGCGCTGGCGGGCGTGGCCTACGCCATGCACCTGCAGGGCCTGGCCGGCGCCAGCACCTGGTTGAGCGAACTGGTCTGGCGCGACTTTTACCACCAGATCCTGGCCAACTTCCCGCACGCGGTGAGCGGCGCCTTCAAGCCCGAGTACGACGCCATCCACTGGGAGCGCGGCAAGCACGCCGACGCGCTGTTTGCCGCCTGGTGCGAGGGCCGCACCGGCTACCCGCTGGTGGACGCCGCCATGCACCAGATCAACCAGACCGGCTACATGCACAACCGCCTGCGCATGGTGGTGGCCAGCTTCTTGACGAAAGACCTGGGAATCGACTGGCGGCGCGGCGAGGCTTACTTTGCCGACCACCTGATCGACTTCGACCTGGCGGCCAACAACGGCGGCTGGCAGTGGGCCGCGTCCAGCGGGTGCGACGCGCAGCCCTACTTCCGCATCTTCAACCCGGTGAGCCAGAGCGAAAAGTTCGATCCGCACGGCAAGTTCATCCGCCGCTACCTGCCGGCATTGGCCGGGCTGCCCAGCCACGCGCTGCACGCGCCCTGGCTGGCCAAGCCGGTGGAACTGGAGTCGGCCGGGCTGGTGATCGGGCGCGACTACCCGGCGCCCGTGGTGGACCACGCGGTGGCGCGGGCGCAGACACTGGAACGCTACGCGGTGGTGAAAAAAGGCTGAGTCAGACCCGGGGCGGCTCGGGCTGGGGCGCCAGCCGTGCGTAGGCCGCCACCAGCGCCAGCAGTTCCTCTTCCGAGTAGGGCTTGCCCAGGTAGTGGTCCACGCCCATGGCCTGGGCGTGGTCGCGGTGCTTGTCGGCCAGGCGCGAGGTGATCATCACCACCGGCAGGTCGGCCCACTGGGGCTCGTCGCGCAGGTGGCGCACGAACTCGAAACCGTCCATGCGCGGCATTTCGATGTCGCACAGCACCACCACCGGCGCTTCTTCGCGCAGCCGTTCCAGCGCCTGCAGGCCGTCAGAGGCCAGCGCCACGCGGTAGCCCTCGCGCTTGAGCAGGCGCTGGGTGACGCGGCGCACGGTGATGGAGTCGTCCACCACCAGCACCAGCGGCGCTTGGCCGGCCGCCCCCGGGGCGGTGTGCGGCAAGGCCGGGGCCACCGGTACCGCGCCCTGGATGCCCTGCGCCCGCTGGCTGCGCACCCAGGCGCGCGCCGCGTCGCCATAGAGCGAGGCCAGCGCCACCGGGTTGTAGATCAGCGCCACCGCGCCCGAGGCCAACACCGTGGCCCCGGCCAGGCCGGGCAGGCGCGCCAGTTGCGGCCCCAGGGGTTTGACCACCACCTCCTGGTGGCCCAGCACCTCGTCCACGTGCCAGGCCACGCGCTGGCCGGCGCTGTAGAACTCCAGCACCGGCCAGCTGCGGGCTGCGTGGGCCTGCGGGTCGGTGCTTTCGGTGGACAGCGCCAGCAACGCACCCGCCCAGAAGAAGGGCATGAGTGTGGGGCCTTCACGCCACTGGCCGCTCACATACGCCGCGGTGAGTTCGGGCGCGTGCGCGCGGCGCACCGCCTCCACCCAGGGGGCGGGCACGCCGAAGGTGAAGTCGCCGACGCGCAGCATCACCACCTGGGTGACGGCGGTACTCAGCGGCACCACCAGGCGGAAGCCGGTGCCAGCGCCAGCGGGGGGCAGGTATTCGATGCGGCCGCCCAGGCCGAGCACCTCGGTGCGCACCACGTCCAGGCCGATGCCGCGGCCGGCGGTTTCCGTCACCTCTGTGGCGGTGCTGACGCCGGGGGCGAACATGCAGCGCACCGCCTCGGCTTCGGTGAAGGGCGCGGCGGACGGCACCAGGCCCAGGGCCACGGCGCGTTCGTGCAGGCGCGGCAGGTTCAGGCCGGCGCCGTCGTCGACCAGCTCCAGCGCCAGGTCGTTGCCGCTGGGGTGCAAGGCCAGCGTCACCTGCCCGGCCTCGGGCTTGCCCGCCGCGCGGCGCTCGGCCGGGGTTTCGATGCCGTGCGCCACCGCGTTGCGCAGCAGGTGTTCCAGCACGGGCGCCAGGCGTTCCAGCACGCCGCGGTCCACCTCCACCTCTGCGCCGTGCAGCTGCAGTTCGGCCTGCTTGCCCGAAGCGTCGGCGGCCTGGCGCAGCACGCGGTGGAGGCGTTCGGCCAACGAATCAAAGGCCACCAGGCGGGTGCGCAGCAGATCGCGCTGCAGCTCGCGCGTCTGGCGCGCCTGGGCGGCCAGGTTGCCCTCGGCGCCTTCCACCGCGCGCTGCAGGTGGTGCTGCACCGTGGCCACGTCGTTCACCGACTCGGCCAGTAGCCTGGTCAGCTCCTGCACTCGGGTGTAGCGGTCGAATTCCAGCGGATCGAAGCGCGGGTCGGTGTCGCGGTTCTGGGCCAGCCGCGACTGCATCTGGGTTTCGGTCTGCAGCTCCAGGTCGCGCAACTGGCTGCGCAGGCGCTCGATGTTGCCCGACATGTCTTTGAACGACTGGCGCAGGGCGCGCATGTCGGTTTCCAGCCGGCCGCGGGTGAGCATCACGTCGCCGGTCTGGGTCATGAGCTGGTCGAGCAGGTCGGCGCGCACGCGCACCGTCACGCCCGGGCCGGCCGGCGCCTCTGGCCGCAGCGGCGCGGCGGGCTGGGGCAGGCCTTCGGGCGGCAGCAGTTGCACCCCGTCCACCACGGGCGCGGACTGGCCCGCCGGTGCCGGGGCGAAGGCGGCGCGCAACCCGTCGAAACGCGCCACCAGCGCATCCAGCGCGGGCAGCAGCGGGCGCACCTGCTCCGGCGCGCCCGGCACTTCGGGCAAGGCCAGCACGTCGGCTTCGAGCCGGTGCGCCAGGTCGCCCAGGCGCAGGGCGCCGGCCAGGCGGGCGCTGCCCTTGAAGGTGTGCAGGTTGCGCAGCACCTCGGCGCGGGCGCTGGCGTTGTCGGGCCGGGCCACCCACTGCCGCAAGGCCGCGCCCAGGCGGGGCAGCAACTCCTGGGCTTCGTCCTCGAACACGGCGAACAGGTCGGGGTCGAGGCGGTCGATGGCCGCCGGCCACGGCGCGGCGGCCGGACGGGAGGGGGTGACGGCCGAGGGAGGCGGAGACGCCGTTTCGGGGCGATCGGTCGGCGGGGCGTCGGGCGCTGCGACGGCGCTGGTGGGTGCCTGGGTGGGCAAAGGCGCCCCAGGCTCGTCGGAGGGAACCGATTCCTGGGCGGCAGCGTCGGCAAAGTGCTCCTGCTCCTGCTCCTGCTCCTGCTTTTGTGCTTGTTGCGGCGACGGGGCTTGGCCCGGCACGCGGTCGGTCTCCGGCACGTCAAGCTCGGCCCCCAGAGCCGGGGCCACGGCAACCGCGGCCACACCCGACAGGCTGACCAGGGTGTCCTCGCTCGGCTCCTTCAGGAAGCCGGCGGCGAACTGGTGCAACAGGTGGCGGGCCTCGTCGGCCGCGGTCACCAACACGGCCACGTCGGGGGAAGCCAGCACCAGACCGGACGGCAGGGCCAGGCAGCGGTCCAGCGCGTGTTCGAGCGCCCGCGCCAGCCGCGACAGGCCGGTGTAACCCACCGTGCCCGCCCCGCCAGCCAGGGAATGGGCCAGCGCCGACAGTTCGGGGGGCAAGGCCTCGCCGGGTGTGAGCGCCCACTCCGACAGGCCATGGCTGAGCCGGCGCGACCACTCGTCCGCCTCGTTCAGGAAGACGTTGTACAGCTCCAGGTCGATGCACAGCGGCCCGATGACCTTGACCGCTTCTTCCAGCACCGGGGGCGCGGCTGGCTCTGGCTTGACAGTTTCTTCAAGCACCCCATCCGTGGGCGCACCCGCTGCATCGCTCGGCAGGGCGCGCTCGTCCTCAGCGGCTTCCCCGACCGGCAGGACCGTGGCGCCCTCGTCCTCGGCCACCTCCAGCGGGAGGACTTCGCCGCGCAGGCGCAGGGCATCGGCGCTGGCGCGCAGGGGGGCGGGATCGCCCGCCTCGGCTTCTGGCCGGCCTTGGGCCAGGGCCTCCACCCAGCCGGCCAGGCGGACCAGGGCCTGTTCGCACAGCGCCAGCAGTTCGGGGCTGGCGGGGCGCTGGTCGGCCAGCCAGGCGTTGAGCAGTTGCTCCAACGCCCAGGCGGCTTCGCCCACCTGCGCCAGCCCGACCATGCGCGCGCTGCCTTTGAGCGTGTGGAAGGCCCGGCGCACCGCGGTGAGGTCGGGCAGGCTGGCCGGGCGCTCGCGCAGGGCGTCCAAGCCCGCGCGGGCCTGAACAAACACCTCCCGGGCCTCGTCGGTGAAGATGGCCAGCAGTTCGGCGCCGTCGTCGTCTTCGGGGGCCGCTTCCCCCTGGGCGGGTACTGTGGCGACCTCGGCGGGCGGTTCGGCAACGGGCACCGTGTCTGCGGCAGGCCCGCCCGGCGGGGCGGGCAGCGCGTTCGCCGTGGCCTCTGCCAACGCCTGCTCCGCCACCGGTGCGCCGGCGGACGCGGCGGGCGCACCTACCGCCGGCACGGCCGGCCCCTGCACGGACCGCAAGGTCTGGCTTTCGGCCTCGAAGACAAAGCCGTCGCGCGCCAGCTCGGGCTGGCGGGCCAGGGTGTCGAACAGCCAGCCCAAGGCGCTGAGGTTGGGCGCCAGCCGGTCGGCGTCGGCCCGCAGCACGGCGGCGTCGGGGCGCGGCCCCCAGGCCTGCACCACGCCACGCACGGCCTGCAGCGCCGCCACCGCGGCGTCCAGGCCCAGCATCTGGGCCACACCGGCCATGGCCTCCAGCTGGGCCGGCACCTCATCCCAGCCCGGGCCGTCCCGCGCCGGACCGGCCTGGGAAGAAAGCACGTCACCCGGCGCCGCAGTCCGGGCGCAGCGAAACACCGCGTCCAGCGCCGCCTCCACCGCCGCCAGTTCGCTGTGCAGCTGGGTCACCACGTGGCCCAGGGTCTGGCGTTCGCTCAGGCGGCGGTACAAGGCGGTCATCCAGGCCTCGGCCGCGGGGGCGGGCTGGCCGTCCAGCACCGCCCACAGGCGCTGCGCCAGGGTCCGGTGGCGCACCGCCAGGGCCGGGTCCAACGCGTCGAAATCGTCCAGCTCGGCCCCCAGGAACAGCAGGCTGTTGGACACCTCCAGCGCCAAACCGGGCGGCCAGGGGCCGGTGGCCGCCCGGGCCCCGCGCTGGACAACGGCCGCCCAGGCCTCGGCCAGGGGCTGGGCGTCGGGGTGCAGGGCGGGCAGGTCGGCGGCCAAGGTGGCCAGGTGGCCGCTGGCGCTGTCCAGGGCCTGGACGTCGCCCTCGGTCCACAAGGCCCAGGCGCGCTGGGCCGCGGCCACGCCGGCGCGCAGGCGGGCCAGCACGGCGGGGTCGGTCTGGCCCAGGGCGCGGCGCTCCCAGTCCCAGCGGTCGGCCGCGTGCCAACCGTGGGCCTGGGCCAGCGCGTGCAGGCAGGGGGCGGCGGCCGCGTCGGGCACCTGGGCCTGGGCGGCCAGGCAGCACAGGTCGTGCGTCAGCGCCGCCAGGCCCTGGGGGTCGCCCTGGCTGAGGTGGGTGTACTGCAACAGCACGCTGGAAGCGGCGCGCTTGACGTACACGTTGTCGGGCAAACCGGCCTGGGCCACGGCCTCGAAATAGGCGGCGGCGGCGAGCCAGAACCGGCGTTCGGCCGCGGCGGCGCTGCCGCGCGCCAGCCCCGCCGCCAACTGCCCCAGGGGCGCGGCGGCGGCCGGGTTCAGCTGCTTGACGACGAGCAGCACCAGCCGGTCCAGGTGGGCGCGCACCGCCGGGCCCGGGGTGTAGGCCTTGCCGGGCGGCGGCTCGGGCCAGGGCGTGTCCACCGCCGGCCACAGGTCGGCCGGGTGGATGCGGGCCGCCCCGGCCAGCCGCAACCAGTCGCGCAGGGTGGGGAACAGCGCCAGGTCGGGCAAGGGACGTTGGCGCAGGGTGCGGTCCAGGTGCTCGGCCAGGGCACGGGCGCCCTGGGCCACGGCCTGGGCCGCCTCGGGCGTGGCACCCGCCGGGCGCTGCACCAGGCGCTGCACCAGCGCCTCCAGCGCGCGCAGCACCTGGGCCGGCGCGGCCAGCTCCACCATCTCCAGCGCCCCCACGGCCTGGTGCAGTTGCTGGCGCAGCATGCGCAGCGGCGTCGCGTCCACTTCGGCCAGGTCGCTGGCGCGGGCGGCGGCGTTGTCGGCCACGAACTGGGCCACGCCGGCCACCGCCTCGTCCAGGGCGCGGCGCACCTCGTCCATCACCCAGGCCAGCGGGCCCAGGTCGCGCGGGGCAGGCACGGGGGCAGCGAAGGGGGCAGCGAAGGGGGCGGCCAAGGGCGCGGC
Source organism: Aquabacterium sp. A08 (assembly GCF_011742065.1). Lineage (NCBI taxonomy): Bacteria > Pseudomonadati > Pseudomonadota > Betaproteobacteria > Burkholderiales > Sphaerotilaceae > Aquabacterium > Aquabacterium sp. A08. The sequence goes on along the minus strand of NZ_JAAQQT010000667.1, from coordinate 6,960 downwards.
GGGGGTCACGGGCGCGGCCTCAGGCGATGCGGAAACGCGCCACCGACTGGCGCAACTCGTCGGCCACGCGCGACAGTTCGCGCACCTGCTGCACCGTGGAGCGGGTGCCCTCGCCGGTCTGCTCGGTCACCGCGAAGATGTGCTGGATGTTGCCGGCCGTCTGCCCCGCCAGCTCGGCCTCGCGCGTGGCGGAGCTGGCGATCTGCTCGATCAGCTCGGCCACCTGGCGCGACAGCCGGTCGATGTCGGCCAGCGCGGTGCCGGCGTTGTCCGACAGGCGCGCGCCTTCCACCACCTCGCGGGTGGAGCGTTCCATGGCCAGCACCGCGTCCTGGGTGTCGGCCTGGATGGCGCGCACCAGCGCGGCGATCTGGCGCGTGGCGTCGGCCGAGCGTTCGGCCAGGCGCTGCACCTCTTCGGCCACCACCGAAAAGCCGCGCCCGGCCTCGCCGGCCGAGGCGGCCTGGATGGCGGCGTTGAGCGCCAGCACGTTGGTCTGCTCGGTGATGTCGGAGATCAGCTCGGTGATCTCGCCGATTTCCTGCGACGACTCCCCCAGGCGCTTGATGCGCTTGGCCGTGTCCTGAATTTGCTCGCGGATGGTGTTCATGCCGCCGATGGCGTCCTGCACCGCGCGGGCGCCGGTTTCGGCCGCCTGCAGCGCCTGGCGCGCCGCGTCGGCCGAACCCTGGGCCTGCGCCGACACCAAAGTGATGCGGCTGGACATGTCCAGCACCGACTGGCCGGTTTCGCGGATTTCGCGCAACTGTTCGGTGGACGCGGCCAGCAGTTCGATGGAGGTGTTTTCCACGCGGGCGGTGGTGTCGGCCACCCGCTGTGCCGTGCCCTGCACTTGGCCGACCAGGGTGCGCAGCTCTTCCACCGTGTAGTTCACCGAATCGGCGATGGCGCCGGTGATGTCCTCGGTCACGGTGGCCTGCTGGGTCAGGTCGCCCTCGGCCACGCCCTGCAGTTCGTTCATCAACCGCAGGATGGCGGCCTGGGTCGCGTCGTTGATGCGCTTGGCCTCTTTTTCCTGGGCCTGGGCCTCGGCCCGCGCCTGCTCCACCTGCTGTTGCTGGCGCAGCGCGCGCTGGCGCTGCTGCTGCACCAGGCCCAGCGCGCACCACACGGCCAGCCCGCCGAACAGCGCGGGCAACAGGGGCCAGGCCGGGTGCGGCAGCCCCATCAGCCAGGCCTGCACCGCGGTGGCCAGCATGGCGGCCACGCACGCCAGCAGGCCCAGGGTCCAGGCGCGCTGGGCGCCGGTGGCCTGCACCGGCACGGCGCGCGGCGGCGCGCGGTCGGCGGCGCCGGCCGGTGTTGCGCCGGCCCGGGCCGCGGGCAGCGGTGCCGGCGCGGTCAAGGCGCCGCTGCCGTATTCCGAATCGCCCAGCGACGAACCGACCTCGCTCATGGCCGAATCCAGGGTGGACGGCGGGTCGTCCGGCAGAACCTGGCGGGAGGCTTTCCAGCGTTGGCGCAGGGCATCGAACATCGGGGTCCTCAAACGGTGGCGGCCTGGGCAAAGGCCGGCAGGCGCGGGTCCAGGAAGGCGGGCGAGCGGGTCAGGGCCAGCAGGTCCAGCTCGAACCAGCGCTGGCCCTGGGCGTCGCGGCAGGTGTGCTGCACGCCCGGCACCGCCGCCGCGCCGGACTCCACCACCATGTCGTGGGCGGCACGCAGGCCCAGCAACTGGTCCACGCACAGGGCGGCGTTCACGCCCAGGGCCGGGTTCAGGTGCAGCCAGTACACGGTGTCGTCGGCGCCGCGCACCGGCGCCTGGGCCGGCAGCCCCAGCAACCGAACCCAATCCACCACCAGCGTCAGCCCGCCGCGCAAGCTGGCCACGCCCAGCACCCAGGGCTGGGTGTGCGGCAGGCGCTGCAGCGCCACGGGGTTGAAGATCTCGGCCGCCTGGGTCAGCGGCACCAGCGCCCGCACGCCCTGCCACGACACGCCCAGCCAGCCCGCCGCCAGCGGCCGCTCGGCCGACTCGGCCAGCTTGCGCGCCAGTTCGGCCTGGAAGGATTGCAGGGACAGGCGGGTGGCCATGCGGTCTGCGCGGGGGCTCAGCCCACCGCCTCGATCTTGGCCAGCAGCACCTGGGGGTCCACCGGCTTGGTGATGTAGTCGCGCGCGCCCTGGCGCAGGCCCCAGACGCGGTCGGTTTCCTGGCTTTTGCTGGAACAGATGAACACCGGCACCTTGCCATACTCCGGGTGACGCACGATGGTGCGGGTCAACTGGAAACCGTTGGTGCCGGGCATGACCACGTCCATCAGGATCAGGTCGGGCAACTGTTCGCCCAGCTCCAGCAGCGCCTGTTCGGCGTTTTCGGCGGTGCGCACGTGGTAGCCGTTGCGCGTCAGCAGGCTGCGCAGGAACACCAGTTCGGTGCGCGAATCGTCCACCACCAGAATGTCTTTCACACCGGGCATGGCTGGCCTTCGCTCATGGGGACGTGTGGCGCTGCACCGCGTCCAGCAACTGCTCGCGGGTGAAGGGTTTGGTCAGGTGCTCCTGCGAGCCCACCATGCGCCCGCGGGCGATGTCGAACACCCCGTCCTTGGACGACAGCATCACCACCGGCAGCGCGGCGTGGCGCGGGTGGCGCTTGATGATGGCACAGGTCTGGTAACCGTCCAGCCGCGGCATCAGGATGTCGCAGAACACCAGGTCGGGCGCGAAGTCGTGGATCTTGGCCAGCGCCTCGAAACCGTCTTCGGCCAGCAGCACCTCGTGCCCGCCCTGCCGCAGGAACAGCTCGGCGCTGCGGCGCACCGTCTGGCTGTCGTCCACCACCAGCACCTTGCGCGGCGTCTGAACGGTGTCGGTCATCGGCGGGCTCCTCGGGGCTGGGCGGACGGGGCGGCGGCTCGGTCAGAGCTGGACCATCTCGAAGTCTTCCTTGCGCGCGCCGCACTCCGGACAGGTCCAGTTCATCGGCACGTCTTCCCACTTGGTGCCGGGGGCAATGCCCTCGTCGGGGGCACCGGCCTCCTCGTCGTAGATCCAGCCGCAGATCAGGCACATCCAGGTTTTGCTAGCACTCATGGTCAAAAAACGCTTGTTTTAGAATGGGTTCATTGTATCGATGCCCGCGCGGCCCGCTCAGCGTATGACCCCCACTTTCGACCTGCCCCCGGCGGGCCCCGCCGAAGCGGACGGCGCACCCCTGGCCAGCCTGCCCTGCGTGATGGCCTTCAACGCCAACGACCCCAGCGGCGCCGGCGGCCTGGCCGCCGACCTGACCGCCATGGCCAGTGCCTCCTGCCACGTGCTGGCGGTGGTCACCGGCAGCTACGTGCGCGACACCCGCAGCGTGCACCAGCACATCGCCTTCGACGACGACGCGGTGGACGAACAGGCGCGCTGCGCCCTGGAAGACATGGCGGTGCGCGGCTTCAAGGTCGGCTTCGTCGGCAACGCCGAAAACGTGAGCAAGATCGCCGAAATCCTGAGCGACTACAGCGACGTGCCGGTGGTGAGCTACCTGCCCGAGCTGGCCTGGTGGGACGAGGTGGAGCGCGAAAACTACCTGGACGCCTGTGCCGAATTGCTGCTGCCGCAAACCACGGTGCTGGTGGGCAACCACAACACCCTGTGCCGCTGGCTGCTGCCCGACTGGAGCGAAGACCGCGCCCCGGGCCCGCGCGAGGTGGCCCGCGCCGCCGCCGAACACGGCGTGCCCTACACCCTGGTCACCGGCTTCAACGCGCCCGACCAGTACCTGGAAAGCCACCTGGCCTCGCCCGAAGCGGTGCTGGCCACGGCCCGCTACGAGCGCTTTGAAGCCACCTTCCACGGCGCGGGCGACACCCTGTCGGCCGCGCTGTGCGCCCTGCTGGCCGCCGGCAACGACCTGCAGGACGCCTGCGCCGAGGCCCTGACCTACCTCGACCAGTGCCTGGACGCCGGCTTCCAGCCCGGCATGGGCCACGCCGTGCCCGACCGCCTGTTCTGGGCCCACGACGAGACCGACACCCCCGACCCCGAAGACGCCGCGGAACGCCAGGCCCTGGCCCAGCTGCCCGTCTCCGGCATCCCCCACTGACCCGGGCCCCGCGCCCGCTTTGCCCGACGACATGACCGACCGCAACCAAGCCCTGTTCGACCGCGCCCAACAACGCATCCCCGGCGGCGTGAACTCCCCCGTGCGCGCCTTCAAGGCCGTGGGCGGTACCCCGCGCTTCGTGCAACGCGCCCAAGGCGCCCATTTCTGGGACGCCAACGGGCAGAAATACATCGACTACATCGGCTCCTGGGGCCCGATGATCCTCGGCCACGGCCACCCGGCCGTGCTGGAAGCGGTGCAAAAGGCCGCGCTGGACGGCTTCAGCTTTGGCGCCCCCACCGAACGCGAGGTGGAACTGGCCGAAGAAATCGTCAAACTCGTGCCCAGCATCGACATGGTGCGCCTGGTCAGCTCCGGCACCGAAGCCGGCATGAGCGCCATCCGCCTGGCGCGCGGCGCCACCGGCCGCAAAAAGATCGTCAAGTTCGAGGGTTGCTACCACGGACACGCCGATGCGCTGCTGGTCAAGGCCGGTTCGGGCCTGGCCACCTTCGGCAACCCCACCAGCGCCGGCGTGCCGCCCGAGGTGGTGCAGCACACCCTGGTGCTGGAGTACAACAACCTGGAGCAGCTCGAAGCCGCGTTCCAGGAGCACGGCGCCGACATCGCCTGCCTGATGATCGAGCCGATTGCCGGCAACATGAACTTCGTTCGAGCCAGCGTGCCTTTCATGACCCGCTGCCGCGAGTTGTGCACCCAGCACGGCGCCCTGCTGGCCTTTGACGAGGTGATGACCGGCTTCCGCGTGGCCCTGGGCGGCGCCCAGAGCGTGTACGCGCAGCTGATCCCCGGTTTCGAGCCCGACATGACGGTGATGGGCAAGGTGATCGGTGGCGGCATGCCGCTGGCGGCCTTTGGCGCCAAGCGCGCGGTCATGGAGCAGCTGGCCCCGCTGGGCGGCGTGTACCAGGCCGGCACCCTCAGCGGCAACCCGGTGGCCACCGCCTGCGGCCTGGCCACGCTGAAACAAATCCAGCAACCGGGCTTTTACGAGGCGCTGTCGGCCCGCACCCAGCAACTCACCGCCGGCCTGCAAAGCGCGGCCGACGCCGCCGGCCTGCCCTTTGCCACCGACAGCCAGGGCGGCATGTTCGGCTTTTTCCTGATGGACACGCTGCCACAGAACTACGCCACCGTCATGACCACCGACGGCCCGCGCTTCAACCGCTTTTTCCACGGCATGCTGGACCGGGGCGTGTACTTTGCGCCCGCGCTGTACGAAGCGGGCTTTGTGAGCGCGGCCCACACCGAGGCCGATGTGGCCGCCACCGTGGCCGCCGCCCGCGATGTGTTTGCGACGCTCTGACCGCGTCAAAAACCCCTACCCCAACGGGCCGCACAACGGCCCGTTTTTTTGTTCAAGCCGGCACCGGTTCCAGCAAGCGCGCCAGCAAGGCGCCCTCCACCGGCCCGCCCAGCGGCACGAACACCCGCACCGGGCTGCCCTGCGCCACCTGCACGGGTTCGCCCGCCAGGTTTTGCATGGCGTGCAGTTGCACCACGCGGTTGCCGCTGGGGTGGATCACCTCGATGCGATCTCCCACCGCAAAGCGGTTCTTGGTTTCCACCACGGCCCAACCGTCGGCGCGCACGCCGCGCACCTCGCCCACAAAGTGGCTGCGGTGCAGTGCGGAATGGCCGCTGAGGTAGTTCTGGTAGTCCTGCGCCGGGCGGCGCTCCAGCAGGCCGCCGGTGTAGCCGCGGTTGGCCAAGCCTTCCAACTCCATCAGCAACGCCGGGTTGAACGGGCGGCCCGCCACCGCGTCGTCGATGGCGCGGCGGTACACCTGGGCCGTGCGCGCCACGTAGTACAGGCTCTTGGTGCGGCCCTCGATCTTGAGCGAGTCGACACCGATCCTGCACAGCCGCTCCACGTGCTCCACCGCGCGCAGGTCCTTGCTGTTCATGATGTAGGTGCCGTGCTCGTCTTCCATGATGGGCATGAGCTCGCCAGGGCGGCCTTTTTCCTCGATCAGGTAAACACGGTCGGCCGCCGGGTGGCGCTGGCCGCCGCCGCAGGTGGAGAAGGCGGTTTCGGCCTCGGCCTTGGCCTCGCCAAAGTTGAAATCACGGCCCATGCGCGCCACCGGCACGGCTTCGCCGGTCACGGCGTCTTCGGCGGCGGCCTGGGTGCCGTATTCCCAACGGCAGGCGTTGGTGCAGGTGCCCTGGTTGGGGTCGCGCCGGTTGAAGTAACCGCTGAGCAGGCAGCGCCCAGAGTATGCAATGCACAGCGCCCCGTGCACGAACACCTCCAGCTCCATGTCCGGGCATTCGTTGCGAATGGCCTCGACCTCGTCCAAGCTGAGTTCGCGGCTCAGGATGATGCGCGTCACCCCCACCTTCTGCCAGAACTTCACCGTGGCCCAGTTGGTGGTGTTGGCCTGCACCGACAGGTGGATCGGCACCTCCGGCCACTTCTCGCGCACCTGCATGATCAGGCCGGGGTCGGCCATGATCAGCGCGTCGGGCTTGAGCTCGATGATGGGTTCGATGTCACGCAGGTAGGTGCGCACCTTGTCGTTGTGGGCGATCAGGTTGCTGGTGACGAACAGTTTTTTGCCGCGCGCGTGCGCTTCCTGAATGCCTTGGGCCAACTGTTCCAGGCGGAATTCGTTGTTGCGCGCACGCAGGCTGTAGCGCGGCTGGCCGGCGTACACCGCGTCGGCGCCAAAGTCGTAGGCCGCGCGCAGCTTGTCCAGGGAGCCAGCGGGCAGCAGCAGTTCGGGGGCACGTGTCGTCATGCCCGGTATTGTCGGACGTTTCGTCCGCCGGACCCGCCACCGTCGCCATGCGTCCATGTGGGGCGCGCCATGAAAAAAGCCCGGGGCTCGCGCCCCGGGCTTTTCCTACCGATCACACCACGGTCAGGCGGTCACGCC
>NZ_JAAQQT010000666.1:0-16010 GCF_011742065.1 Aquabacterium sp. A08 | reverse complement strand
TGATGCGCCGCTCGCTGTTGGTGACGGTGCCTTCCTTCTCGCCCCAGGTGGTGGCGGGCAGCAGCAGGTCGGCCCAGTCGCAGGTGGCGGCGCTGGCATAGGCTTCCTGCACCACCACGAACTCGGCACGCTCCAGCGCACGGCGCACGGTGGCCTGGTCAGGCATGGACTGGGCCGGGTTGGTGCAGGCGATCCACAAGGCCTTGATGTCGCCGTCGGCGGCGGCCTGGAACATCTCTACCGCGGTTTTGCCGGGGGTGGCCGGCAATTCGATGTCGGTATTCAGGCCCCAGAGAGTCGCCACTTCGGCGCGGTGCACCGGGTTGGCCAGGTCGCGGTGGGCCGACAGCAGGTTGGCCAGGCCACCCACCTCGCGCCCGCCCATGGCATTGGGCTGGCCGGTGAGGGAGAAGGGCCCCGCGCCCGGCAGGCCGATCTGCCCGCAGGCCAGGTGCAGGTTGATGAGGCTGGCGTTCTTGGCGGTGCCGCTGGTGGATTGGTTGAGGCCCTGGCAATAGAGGCTCAGCGTGCGAAGGCGCGTGCTGGCAGATACCAGGCTGGCATCGTCTGGCACACCCGCGAACCAGCGGGCGGCGGTGAACAGGTCGGCCACGGGCACGCCGCAGATCTGGGCCACGGTGTCGGGGGTGTAGGTTTGCACCAGCTCGCGCAGGGCGTCAAAGCCGCTGGTGTGGCGGGCGATGTGGTCCGTGTCCACCCAGCCCTCGGCCAGCAGGATGTGCAGCAGGCCGTGGAAGAACATCACGTCGGTGCCCGGCTGCAGTGGCAGGTACAGGTCGGCCAGGCTGGCGGTGTCGGTGCGGCGCGGGTCGGCCACGATGACTTTCATGCCCGGGCGCTGCGCCTTGGCGTCTTCGATGCGGCGGAACAGCACCGGGTGCGCCCAGGCCGCGTTGCTGCCGACGATGAACAGGCAGTCGGCGTGGTTCACGTCGTCGTAGCAGGCGGGCGGGGCGTCGGCACCCAGGGTGAGCTTGTAGCCGGCCACCGCGCTGCTCATGCACAGGCGTGAGTTGGTGTCGATGTTGTTGGTGCCCAGCAGCCCTTTGGCCAGCTTGTTGAAGACGTAGTAGTCCTCGGTCAGCAACTGGCCGCTGACGTAGAAACCCAGCGCGTCAGGGCCGTGGGTGCGGGCGATGGTGGACAGGCGATCGGCCGCCAGGTCGAGCGCGGCGTTCCAGCCCAGCGGCTGCGGTGTGGCACCGCGCTGCGCTCGCACCAGGGGTTGCAGCAGGCGCACCTGACGGGCAATCGCCGGGTCCGCCGTCAGGTGCAGGGTGGAGCCCTTGGTGCACAGTCGGCCAAAGTTGGCCGGGTGGTCCGGGTCTCCCCGCACGTGGGTGATGCGCTCGCCCACCGATTCGATGATCACCCCACACCCCACCCCGCAATATGGGCAGGTGGACCGGGTTTCGCGGGTGGGGGTGGTCACGGTGTTCTCCTGGGCGGGGCGGTTCGTTAAAAGGGGCTCAGGCGGCTTGGCTGCAGCGCCGCGCCGGGCCAGCAATCGGGCGCGTCTGGTCGGTGGCCTGGGTGGCCAGTTCGTGCGCGTCCAGCCACACTTCGCCCGCTTCCACCTTCACGTTGAAGCGGGGGGTGCAGCCTTCGTCCGGCGCAGCCGCCTGTCCGTCGCACAGGCCGATGGTCCAGTTGTGCAGTGGGCAGGCCACGCTGCGCCCGAAGACGATGCCCTGGCTCAGCGGCCCCCCCTTGTGGGGGCAGCGGTCGAGCAGGGCGAACACCTCGTCCTCGGTGTTGCGGAAGACGGCGACGTCCAGCCCCTGCGCGCGGGCCACGCGGCGCGAGCCCAGCACGGGAATGTCTTCCACGCGGCAGATCAGGGTCCATTCGGGTTGGGGGGTGCTCATGCCGAGGCTCCTTCTTTCACAACGGTCTTGACGGGTTCAAACTGGCGGACATCCACTTCGGCCTTGGCGAATTCGAACCAGGGGTCAGGTTCGCCGTCGAGGGCGGCTTGCAGATCGGCCCACAAGGCTTTGCGGCCTTCGTGGTCGTCCAGAATTTTCTTTTTCACGTAGTCCAGGCCCACGCGGTTGACATAGTGCACGGTGCGTTCCAGGTACCAGCCTTCCAGGCGGTAGAGCTGCATGAAGGCGCCGGTGTACTCCAGCACCTCTTCGGCGGTTTTGAGCTTGGTGAAGAAGTGCGCCACCTCGGTCTTGATGCCGCCGTTGCCCGCGATGTACATCTCCCAGCCGCTGTCCACACCGATGATGCCGACGTCCTTGATGCCGGCCTCGGCGCAGTTGCGCGGGCAGCCGCTGACGGCGTACTTCACCTTGTGCGGGGCGTACATGCGCCACATGGCACGCTCCAGGTCCTTGCCCATCTGGGTGCTGTTCTGCGTGCCCATGCGGCACCATTCGCTGCCGACGCAGGTCTTCACCGTGCGCAGCGCCTTGGCGTAGGCGTGGCCGCTGGGCATGTCCAGGTCTTTCCACACGGCCACCAGGTCTTCCTTCTTCACGCCCAGCAGGTCGATGCGCTGGCCGCCGGTCACCTTGACGGTCGGGATGGCGTATTTGTCCACCACGTCGGCGATGCGGCGCAGTTCGCTGGCCGTGGTTTCGCCGCCCCACATGCGCGGGATCACGCTGTAGGTGCCGTCCTTCTGGATGTTGGCGTGGCTGCGTTCGTTGATGAAGCGGCTTTGCGGGTCGTCCTTGGCCTGTTTGGGCCAGGTGCTGATCAGGTAGTAGTTGATGGCCGGACGGCAGGTGGCGCAGCCATTGGGCGTCTTCCAGCCCAGGGCCTTGAAGGTGTCGGCGATGGTCAGCAGCTTGTCGTTGCGGATCGCATCGCGCACGTCCTGGTGGCTGTGCTCGGTGCAGCCGCAGATGGCCTTCTTCTTCGGCGTGGCGGAGTAGCCGGCGCCCACCGTGGCCATCAGGATCTGCTCGACCAGGCCGGTGCAGGAGCCGCAGCTGGCGCTGGCCTTGGTGTGCTTCTTCACCTCATCCAGCGTGAACAGGCCTTTGTCCTTGATGGCCTTGCAGATGGTGCCCTTGGTCACACCGTTGCAGCCGCAGACCTCGTCGCTGTCGGCCATGGCCGCGGCCTTGTTCTGCCCCGCGTGGCCCGCGTCGCCGATGTTCGATTCCCCGAACATCAGCTTGTCGCGGATGTCGTGCACCTTGCGGCCTTCGCGCAGCAGCTTGAAGTACCAGCCGCCATCCACCGTGTCGCCGTACAGGCAGGCACCCACCAGCTGGTCGTCCTTGATCACCAGCTTCTTGTAGACACCGCCGAAGGGGTCGCTCATCACGATTTCTTCCGTGCCTTCGCCGCCCATGAAATCGCCCGCGCTGAACAGGTCGATGCCGGTGACCTTGAGCTTGGTCGAGGTGAGCGAGCCGGTGTAGCGGCCGATGCCGAATTCGGCCAGGTGGTTGGCCAGCACCTTGCCCTGCTCGAACAGCGGCGCCACCAGGCCGTAGGCGATGCCGCGGTGCGCCGCGCATTCGCCCACGGCGTAGATGCGCGGGTCGGTCACGGTCTGCAGCGTGTCGCTGACGACGATGCCGCGGTTCACGTGCAGGTGCATGCTCTCGGCCAGCGCGGTGTTGGGGCGGATGCCCACGGCCATCACCACCAGGTCGGCGGGCACGGTGCTGCCGTCCTTGAACTGCACCTTAGCCACGCGGCCACTGTCGTTGGCCAGCAGCGCCTGGGTCTGTGCGCCCATGAGGAATTTCATGCCGCGCTGTTCCAGCGACTGTTGCAGCAGTTGGCCCGCCACCTCGTCGAGCTGGCGCTCCATCAGCCAGGGGCCCACGTGCACCACCGTCACCTCCATGCCGCGTTTCATCAGGCCGTTGGCGGCTTCCAGGCCCAGCAAGCCGCCGCCAATCACCACCGCGTGTTTGTGCACCGTGGCCGCATCAATCATGGCCTGGGTGTCTGCAATGTCACGGTAGGCCAGCACGCCCGGCAGGTCCTTGCCGGGGATGGGCAGCATGAAGGGGTTGGAGCCGGTGGCCAGCACCAGCCGGTCGTAGGCCACGCTCTGGGTCTGGCCCTGGGCGTTGCGGGCGTGCACCAGGCGGCGGGTGCGGTCCACCGCGGTCACCGTCCAGCCGGCGTGCAGGGTGATGCCGTGCTCCTGGTACCAGGACCAGTCGTTGAGGACGATCTCCTCCAGCGTCTGCTCGCCGGCCAGCACCGGCGACAGCAGGATGCGGTTGTAGTTGGGGTGCGGCTCGGCGCCGAAGACGGTGATGTCGTACAGGTCCGGGGCGAGCTTGAACAGCTCCTCCAGCGCCCGGACGCCGGCCATGCCGTTGCCCACCATCACCAGTTTCATTTTGCTTTTGGGTTCGACTCGCATGTCCATGGCGCAGCTCCAACTCCACATTCAGGGGTGAGCGACCCCCCGACCGGTGTCCGACCGGCCGTGGTTCGCTGGGGTTTCGGGGGGGGTGACCGGGCTCGGTCAGGCGGCCTTTTCCACGTGCGCCTGGCGCGTGTAAAGGAAGTCGATCACCGCCTTGCGGCAGTGCAGGTAGGCCGGGTCTTCGGCCAGTTCCACCCGGTGGCGCGGGCGTGGCAGGTCCACCGTCAGCACCTCGCCAATGGTGGCGGCGGGGCCGTTGGTCATCATCACGATCTTGTCGGACAGCAGCACCGCTTCGTCCACGTCGTGCGTCACCATCACCACCGTGCTTTGGGTGCGGGCGACGATGTCCAGCAGCTCGTCCTGCAGCTTGGCGCGGGTCAACGCGTCCAGGGCGCCGAAGGGCTCGTCCATCAGCAGCACCTTGGGCTCCATGGCCAGGGCGCGGGCAATGCCCACGCGCTGCTTCATGCCGCCGCTGATTTCGCCTGGGCGCTTCTGCGCCGCGTGCGTCAGCCCCACCAGGGCCAGCGCGGCGTGGGTGCGTTCGGTCAGCTGGGCCTTGCCTTCGGCCTTCTGACCGGTGCTGCGCGCCCCAGAGCCGAACACCCGCTCCACCCCCAGATAGACGTTGTCGAAGCAGGTCAGCCACGGCAGCAGCGAATGGTTCTGGAACACCACCGCGCGCTCCGGGCCGGGGCCGGCGATCTCGCGCCCGGCGCACAGCAGCACCCCCTGGGTCGGGCTGGTCAGACCGGCGATCAGGTTGAGCAAGGTGGACTTGCCGCAGCCCGAGTGCCCGATCAGGGCCACGAACTCGCCTTTGGCGATCGTCAGGTCGATGTCGCGCAGCGCCGGGAACAGGCCCTTTTTCGTCTTGAAGGTCTGGGCCACGCCTTCGATGCGGATGTACTTGCTGTCGCTCATGATTTCACCTCTTCGAACGTGAAGGCCGTGGCCAGTTGGATCAGGGCGTGTTCCAGCAGCAGGCCGACGATGCCGATGACGAAGATCGCCACGATGATGTTGGTGACGTTCAGGTTGTTCCACTCGTCCCAGACCCAGAAGCCGATGCCCACGCCGCCGGTCAGCATCTCGGCCGCCACGATCACCAGCCAGGCCGTGCCCACCGCCAGGCGCACGCCGGTCAGCATGTAGGGCAGCACCGCCGGGAACAGGATCTTGGTGACGATCTTCCACTCGCTCAGGTTGAGCACGCGGGCCACGTTCATGTAGTCCTGCGGCACGCGCTGCACGCCCACCGCGGTGTTGATGACCATCGGCCAGATGGAGCAGATGAAGATGGTCCAGATCGCCGCGGGGTTGGCGCCCTTGAACACCAGCAGGCCGATCGGCAGCCAGGCCAGCGGCGAGACCGGGCGCAGCAGGCTGATGAGCGGGTTGAACATGCGGCTCAGAAAATCGAAGCGGCCGATGGCAAAGCCCGCCGGAATGCCCACCAGCGCGGCCAGGCCGAAGCCCATGGCCACGCGCTGCAGCGACATCAGCACGTTCCAGCCCACGCCCTGGTCGTTCGGGCCGTTGCGGTAGAAGGGGTCGGAAAAAATCGCCACGGCCTGCGTCCAGGTGTCCAGCGGGGTCGGGATGCTGCTGCCGGTGGACACCGACACCAAGTACCACAGGCCCACCAGCAGGGCCAGGCCCAGCACCGGGGGCACCACGGCCCAGGCCAGGGCCGACGCGTCGAAGCCGGCACGCGGCGCGGGCGGCGTGGCGGCCGCCACCACCGGCGCAGCGCCGGCTTGGGGGTGAAGGGCAGAAGGGCTGGACGCCGGCGGCGCCGACTCCAGCGGGGCGTGAAACACGGCGCTGACCATGGTGCAACCCTCCTCAGGCCTTGATCTTGAAACCGTCGGCGTACTGGGCCGGGTTCTTGCCGTCCCAGGTCACACCGTCGATGAACTTGCTGCTGCGCAGCACGTCCTTGGGCACGCCGATGCCCATGGCGCCGGCCACCGACTTGTACAGGTCCACCCGGTTCACCTGTTTGGCGATACCCAGGTAGTCGGGGTGGCTCTTGAGCAAACCCCAGCGCTTGTGCTGGGTCAGGAACCACATGCCGTCGCTCAGGAAGGGGAAGTTCACCAACCCGTCGTTGAAAAACTTCATGTGGTTCGGGTCGTCCCAGGTCTTGCCCAGGCCGTTCTGGTAGCGGCCCAGGATGCGCTGGTTGATCGCGTCTACGCTGGTGTTGATGTAGCTCTTCTGCGCCACCGTTTCGGCCATCTTCAGCTTGTTCTGCAGGCCGGCGTCGATCCAGCGGCTGGCCTCCAGCACCGCCATCATCACCGCGCGGGTGGTGTTGGGGTACTTGCTCACGAATTCGCTGGTGGTGCCCAGCACCTTTTCTGGGTGGTCTTTCCAGATGTCCTGGGTGGTGTTGGCGGTGATGCCGATGCCGTCCATGATCGCGCGGTGGTTCCAGGGCTCGCCCACGCAGAAGCCGTCCATGTTGCCGATGCGCATGTTGGCCACCATTTGCGGCGGTGGCACGGTGATCAGCTTGGCGCCCGACAGCGGGTTGATGCCCGCGGCCGCCAGCCAGTAGTGCATCCACATGGCGTGGGTGCCGGTGGGGAAGGTGCCGGCGAAGGTGTATTCGCGCGGTTTCTGCGCCATCACCTTGGCCAGGCTGGGGCCGTCCACCGCGCCCTGGCCGGCCAGCGCCTTGCTCAGGGTGATGGCCTGGCCGTTGTGGTTCAGGTTCATCAGCACCGCCATGTCCTTCTTGGGGCCGGCGGTGCCCAGGTGCACACCGTAAATCAGGCCGTAGAGCACGTGGGCCAAGTCCAGTTCGCCGTTGACCAGCTTGTCGCGCACGCCGGCCCAACTGGCCTCTTTGGTCGGGATGATCTTGACGCCGTACTTCTGGTCGAAGCCCAGCACCGAGGCCATGACCACGCTGGCACAGTCGGTCAGCGGGATGAAGCCGATCTTGACCTCTTTCTTTTCCGGGGCGTCGGAGCCGGCGGCCCACACGCCGTGGTGCCCCAGGCTGGAGAACAGCGCCGCGCCGGTCAGGGCCGCACCCTGCTGGAGCCAGGCGCGGCGGTTGGGGGTGGCGGGGCGGTCGGTCGGGGGCAGGGCCGTTGCGGCGGTGGAGGGGGTGTGGGGCATGACAACTCCTGGAGCGGGACTTCAAGGCCCGGGCCCACGAAAAACGGCGTCCACCGCACCACTGGGCCAACCAGTGGGCGATGGACGCCGTTGTCCATGTGTCCGGGAAGACGTCGATTCGTGCCGCCGTTGGCTCAAATCGCTGTCAACCCTCTAGCAGAAGCCGTGCCAGGTGAAAGCCAGCGGTCGATTTCCAGAGGTTGCCAGGGCAGAAAAGACCGACGCCCCCGGCGCCTCCGCCGGCGCGATGGGCCGCGGCGGTGCGTGCCGTGCGCGCCGCGGTGCGCCGAGGCACTGAGTCGGTGCGTGGGTGTGTCAGCGGCCGCTTGCCGCCAGCACGTCGCGCATGGCCAGCACCGCCTCGGCCACGTCCACCAGGCGTTTGTTCTGGCTCATCGCCATCTGGCGCATGGCCTTGTGCGCGGCTTCTTCGTTGAGCTGGCGGTGGGCCATCAGCAGGCCTTTGGCGCGCTCGATCACCTTGCGCTCGTTCAGGCTGGCGCGCACGGTGTCCAGCTCGTCGGCCATGGACTGCAGGCGCTGGGCCTGAGCCTGCACCATGTCCAGCACCGAGCGCTCCAGCTGCGAACCCACCGGCTGGGTCGGGGCGGTGCCCGAGGGGCGGGCGTCGTGGAAAAACTGCTCCAGCACCGCCGGGTCGGTGCCGGCGCTGGCCTGCGGGCCGTCCAGCCGGGCCTGCAGCTCCTGCAGGTGTTGCAGTTCCTGGTCGGTGGCGGCCAGTTGTGTGGCGCAGCGCTGCAGCAGCTCCTGCGTCATCTGGTTCTCCACCAGCCGCATCTCGTCCATGCGCTGGCTGCAGCAGTCGAACCAGGGCTGGCTCAGCTGGGTGTTCAGCGGCCCGCCCACGCTGGCGGTGCCCAGCAGGCGGCGCATCCGTTCCAGCTCCACCAGGGCCGAGGCGCGCTGGCACTCGCGCCACAGGCTGCGGGTGTCGTGGCTAGCAAAGTCGCTGAACACCTGCAGGCAGCGTTCCTGCGAGTCGATCAGGTGCAGCAGCCGCTGCTGCGCATCGTGTTCGGTGGCGCCGCTGGCGAACATGGCCGCGCCGGTGGCGCGTTCTTGCCCGGCGAATTCCTTGCCCTGCATGAAATTGAACAGCGCCACCAGCAGGCGTGAAATGGCGGGGTCGCTGGCGGTGTCGGCCGCTTCGCACACCACCGCCAGCAGCCCGGCGATCAGCTGCCCATAGGCCGCCGTGGCGCGCGCAGGCGTCCACTGCAGGGCCGCGATGCCGCTGCGCAGGCCCGGCAGGGCGCCCAGGCCGTGCAGCACGTAGGCGATGCGGCTGAACAGCCGGGCGCCGTTGTCGTGCCGGCCGGCGCCGGTGTCCAGGCCGTCAAAGGCGGCGCGCAACTCCACTGCGGTGGCGTCGCTGGCGCCGGTCTGGCCGCGCAGGGCCTCGCCAAAGCGTTCGCCGCGCGAGCCCAGGAACAGGTTGCTCAGGCCCCGCTCGCGCTGCAGTTCGTGGATCATGCGCGAGGTCACCCGCACCAGCGCGCTGGTCTGCTGCAGTTGCCGCAGGTCCGCCATCTCGCACTGCTTGGCGGCCATCAGGAAGCTCAAACCGGTTTTCATCGGGGCCAGGGGTGGGCGTTCGTGGGCCTGCGGGCACCGGGTGCCGCTCAGGGTTTACCCCGCTATTGTGCACCGCCGTACACTGGCGGCATGTTGATATTGGGAATCGAATCGTCGTGCGACGAAACCGGGGTGGCGCTGGTCGAGGCCGCCGCCGGGCAGGGCGGGGTGCCGCGCCTGCTGGGCCACGCGCTGCACAGCCAGATCGAGATGCACCGGGCCTACGGCGGCGTGGTGCCCGAGCTGGCCAGCCGCGACCACATCCGCCGCGTGCTGCCGCTGACCGAAGCCACCCTGGCGCAGGCCGGGCGCGCGCTGGCCGAGGTCGAGCTGGTGGCCTACACCCGCGGTCCCGGCCTGGCCGGCGCGCTGCTGGTGGGGGCCGGGGTGGCCTGCGCCATGGCCGCGGCGTTGGGGCGGCCCACCCTGGGAGTGCACCACCTGGAAGGCCACCTGTTGTCGCCCTTTCTCAGTGCCGACCCGCCCGAGTTTCCCTTTGTCGCCCTGCTCGTTTCGGGCGGCCACACCCAGCTGATGCGCGTGGACGGCGTGGGCCGCTACGCGCTGTTGGGCGAAACCATCGACGACGCCGCCGGCGAGGCTTTTGACAAATCCGCCAAGCTGCTGGGCCTGGGTTACCCGGGTGGCCCGGCGCTGGCGCGACTGGCCGAACAGGGCCAGGCCGACGCTTTCAAGCTGCCGCGCCCGCTGTTGCACAGCGGCGACCTGGATTTTTCTTTCGCCGGCCTCAAAACGGCGGTGCTGACCCAGGCCAAAAAACTCGGTGCCGACCTGGACACCCGCCGCGCCGACCTGGCGGCTGCCACGCAGGCCGCCATCGTCGAGGTGCTGGTGAAAAAGTCGCTGGCAGCGCTGCAGCAGACCGGCCTGCGCCGGCTGGTGGTGGCCGGCGGCGTGGGTGCCAACCGCCTGCTGCGGGCGCAGCTGGACGCGGCCTGCCAGCGCCGCGGCGTGCGGGTGCATTACCCCGAACTGCACCTGTGCACCGACAACGGCGCCATGATCGCACTGGCCGCCGGCATGCGGGTCCAGGCGGGGCTGGTGCCGGCCGAGGCGCGCTGCTACAGCTTCGACGTGAAACCGCGCTGGCCGCTGGCCGAGCTGTCGGTGGTTTGAGGGCGTTAGGCTGCGCTCTCGTCTCCGGCTATAATCCATGGTTGCTTGTTTTATCGCAGGCAATTCACGCCCGTAGCGGCAAACCCCGATGCCTCTGGCACCGTTGGGCCACCTGCGACGGGATGCATGTCCACATTAGGAAAATTCTCATGATTTCTCAAGCCGCCAAGGCCGAAGTGATTGCCGCCAATGCCCGCGCCGCCAACGACACCGGCAGCCCCGAGGTGCAGGTCGGTATCCTGACCGCCCGCATCAACGAGCTGACCCCCCACTTCAAGACCCACCACAAAGACCACCACGGTCGCCGCGGTCTGCTGAAGATGGTGAGCCGCCGCCGCAAGCTGCTGGACTACCTGAAGTCCAAGGACGCCGACCGCTACCTGGCGCTGATCCAGAAATTGGGCCTGCGCAAGTAATCGGTTTGCCGAAGCACTGAACCCGCCAAACGCCTGGGTAGCTCAGCCGCCCCAGGCGTTTTTTGCTTTTTTCACCGGAGTTGCCGCCGTTCAGAGCGAAGCTGTGTCATTCCAACGGGCTTGTGCCCGTCCGCAGGCCCGCTGGAATGGCATCGTGTTCTGAAGAGGGCGCTCCCCACCCTGGGCGCCGTTGTCTGCGCCCGAACACCCAGGAGCACACCATGACCATGTTCAACAAAGTCACCAAAACCTTCCAGTGGGGCCAACACACGGTCCGCATGGAAACCGGCGAAATCGCCCGCCAGGCCAGCGGCGCCGTGCTGCTCGACATCGAGGGCACCGTGGTCCTGGCCACCGTGGTGGCCAAGCAGGAAGCCAAGGCCGGTCAGGACTTCTTCCCGCTGACCGTCGATTACCTCGAGAAGACCTACGCCGCCGGCAAGATCCCGGGCAGCTTCTTCAAGCGCGAAGGCCGCCCGTCCGAATTCGAGACCCTGACCAGCCGCCTGATCGACCGCCCGATCCGCCCGCTCTTCCCCGAGGGCTTCTTCAACGAAGTGCAGGTGGTCATCCACACCCTGTCGCTGAACCCCGAGGTGGACGCCGACATCGCGGCCATGATCGCCACCAGCGCCGCCCTGTCGGTGTCGGGCATCCCGTTCAACGGCCCCATCGGCGCCGCTCGCGTGGGTTACATCAACGGCGAATACGTGCTGAACCCGGGCCAGACCGAGCGCAAGAACAGCCAGATGGACCTGGTGGTGGCCGGCACCGAGGCCGCCGTGCTCATGGTGGAGTCCGAGGCCCAGCAGTTGAGCGAAGAGATCATGCTGGGCGCCGTGGTGTTTGGCCACGAGCAGGGCAACATCGCCATCGCCGCCATCAACGAACTGGTGCGTGACGCCGGTAAGCCCGAGTGGAACTGGCAGGCCCCGGCCAAAGACGAGGCCCTGATCGCCAAGATCGACGGCCTGGCCAAGGCCAAGCTGGAGGCCGCCTACCAGATCCGCAACAAGCAGGCCCGCACCCAGGCCTGCCGTGCCGCCTACGCCGACGTGATGGCCGCCCTGAAGGCCGAAGGCGTGGCCTTTGACAGCGTGGCCATCGAAGGCCTGCTGTTCGAAATCGAAGCCAAGATCGTGCGCGGCCAGATCCTGGCCGGCGAGCCCCGCATCGACGGCCGCGACACCCGCACCGTGCGCGCCATCGAAATCCGCAATGGCGTGCTGCCGCGCACCCACGGCTCGGCGCTGTTCACCCGCGGTGAAACCCAGGCGCTGGTCGTGGCCACGCTGGGCACCGACCGCGACGCGCAGCGCATCGACGCCCTGAGCGGCGACTTCGAAGACCGCTTCATGCTGCACTACAACATGCCGCCCTTCGCCACCGGCGAAACCGGTCGTGTGGGCTCGCCGAAGCGCCGCGAAATCGGCCACGGTCGCCTGGCCAAGCGCGCCCTCATCGCCGCGCTGCCGAGCAAGGAAGAATTCCCCTACACCCTGCGCGTGGTGTCTGAAATCACCGAATCGAACGGTTCCTCGTCCATGGCCTCCGTCTGCGGCGGCTGCCTGGCGCTGATGGACGCCGGCGTGCCCATGAAGGCCCACGTGGCCGGCATCGCCATGGGCCTGATCAAGGACGGCAACCGCTTTGCGGTGCTGACCGATATCCTAGGCGACGAAGACCACCTGGGCGACATGGACTTCAAGGTGGCCGGCACCACCAACGGCGTGACCGCGC
Organism: Aquabacterium sp. A08; assembly: GCF_011742065.1. Classification (NCBI taxonomy): domain Bacteria; kingdom Pseudomonadati; phylum Pseudomonadota; class Betaproteobacteria; order Burkholderiales; family Sphaerotilaceae; genus Aquabacterium; species Aquabacterium sp. A08. Next base: position 3,608 of record NZ_JAAQQT010000666.1, on the reverse strand, counting down.
TGCAGATGGACATCAAGATCCAGGGCATCACCAAGGAAATCATGCAGGTCGCGCTGGCCCAGGCCAAGGAAGCGCGCATGCACATCCTGGGCAAGATGCAGGACGCCATGGGCGAAGCCAAGACCGAAGTGAGTAATTTCGCGCCCAAGCTGTTCACCATGAAGATCAACCCCGAGAAGATCCGTGACGTGATCGGCAAGGGCGGCGCCGTCATCCGCGCGCTGACCGAAGAGACCGGCTGCCAGATCAACATCGAGGAAGACGGCACCATCACCATCGCCGCCACCGAGGCCGCCAAGGCCGACGAGGCCAAGCGCCGCATCGAGCAGATCACCGCCGAAGTCGAAATCGGCAAGGTCTACGAAGGCCCGGTCACCAAGATCCTGGACTTCGGCGCCCTGATCAACCTGCTGCCCGGCAAGGACGGTCTGCTGCACATCAGCCAGATCGCGCACCAGCGCGTGGAGAAGGTCACCGACTTCCTCAAGGAAGGCCAGATCGTCAAGGTCAAGGTGCTGGAAACCGACGAAAAGGGCCGCGTCAAGCTGTCCATGAAGGCGCTGCTGGACCGCGACGACGCCGGCGTGCAACAGCAGCAACAGCAGCAGTAAGTCTGGGGTGGCGGGCATGAGCCAGACGATGCGAGCCGTCGAGATCGCCACCTACGGGGCGCCCGAGGTGTTGCGCCTGACCGAGCGCCCGCGCCCCGTGGGCGGCGCCGGGGAACTGCTGATCCGCGTGGCGGCCTCGGGCGTGAACCGCCCGGACGTGTTGCAGCGCACCGGCAACTACCCGGTGCCGCCCGGTGCCTCGGACATCCCGGGGCTGGAGGTGGCGGGCGTGGTCGAGGCGGGTGACGCCGCAGCCCTGGCCGAGGCGGGCCTGCAACTGGGCGACCATGTGTGCGCGCTGGTGGCCGGTGGCGGCTACGCCGAGTATTGTGTCGCCCCGGTGGCGCAATGCCTGCCGGTGCCCGCCGGTTGGACCGATGTGGAGGCCGCGGGCCTGCCCGAGACCTTTTTCACCGTCTGGAGCAATGTGTTCGACCGCGGTCGGCTGCAGCCGGGCGAGACCCTGCTGGTGCAGGGCGGCTCCAGCGGCATCGGCGTGACCGCCATCCAGATGGCCAAGGCCCTGGGGGCCCGCGTCATCGTCACCGTGGGCAGCGACGAGAAGGCCCGGGCCTGCCTGGCCTTGGGCGCCGACCACGCCATCCACTACAAAACCCAGGACTTCGTGCGCGAAGTGGCCGACCTGACCGGCGGCCGAGGCGTGGACGTGGTCCTCGACATGGTGGCCGGGCCTTACGTGGCGCGAGAGCTGGATTGCCTGGCCGAAGACGGCCGCCTCGTGATCATCGCGGTGCAGGGCGGTGTCAACGCCGAGGTGAACGCCGGCCAAGTGCTGCGCCGCCGCCTCACCCTCACCGGCTCCACCCTGCGGCCGCGGCCGGTGGCGTTCAAGGCGGCCATCGCGGCCAGCCTGCGCCAGCACGTCTGGCCTTTGCTGGCCAGCGGTGCGATCCGGCCGGTGGTGTTCCGGGTGTTCCCGGCGGCCCAGGCGGCCGACGCCCACGCCCTGATGGAGTCCAACCAGCACATCGGCAAGCTCCTGCTCGACTGGCGGGCGTGAGCCGGCCGCGTGCAGGCCCGAGACGGGATTGGAGCGCATGAACAAACTCATCGTTGGCAACTGGAAAATGAACGGCGGCCTGGCCGACAACGCCGCCCTGCTGGGCGCGTTGTTGCGGGGCTGGCCCGACCGTGCCGCGGCCGATGTGGCCGTGTGCGCGCCCATGCCTTACCTGGCCCAGCTGCAGCAACTGCTGCAGGGCACGCCGCTGGCGTGGGGTGCCCAGGATGCTTCGGCCCACCCACATGGCGCCTACACCGGCGAAACCAGCGCCGCCATGCTGCGCGACTTCGCCTGCCGCTACGCCCTGGTCGGCCATTCCGAGCGGCGCCGGTACCACGGCGAGTCCGACGACACCGTGGCCACCAAGGCCCAGCGTGTGCTGGCCGCGGGCATCACCCCCATCGTGTGTGTGGGTGAAACCCTGGCCGAACGCGAAGCCGGCCGCACCGAGCTGGTGGTCAAGCGCCAGCTGGCCTCGGTGATCCACACCGTGGGCCACTGCACCAGCGAAATCGTGGTGGCTTACGAGCCGGTTTGGGCGATCGGCACCGGCCAGACGGCCACGCCCGCGCAGGCCCAGGCGGTGCACGCCGTGTTGCGGGCGCAGTTGCAGGCGGCCACCGCCCACGCCGACCGCATCCGCATCCTCTATGGCGGCAGCATGAACCCGGCCAACGCGGCCGAGCTGCTGTGCCAGCCCGACATCGACGGCGGACTCATCGGCGGCGCGTCGTTGAAGTCGGACGAATTTCTCAGCATCATCGCTTCGTGCCCGGTTCACGGCTGAAGCGTCACCCATCTGGAGTAACCCATGAGCGTTCTGATGACCATTCTGCTGGCGGTGCAACTGCTGTCGGCCATTGCCATGATCGGCCTGATCCTGGTGCAACACGGCAAGGGGGCCGACGCCGGTGCCGCTTTCGGCGGCGGCGGTGGGGGCGGCTCGGCCAGCCTGTTCGGCGCCTCGGGCAGCGCCAACTTCCTGTCGCGCAGCACCGCGGCGCTGGCCACCGTGTTCCTGGTGGCCACCCTGTGCCTCGCCTACTTTGGCGGTGCCCAGCCGGCGGCGTCGGGCAGCGTGCTCGAGAAGCTGCCGGCCCCGTCCGCCCCGGTCGATGGCGCCGCCGCCGTGCCAGCGACCCCGGCCACGGGAGCCGCACAGATCCCCGGCCAGTGAGCGTTGCTTGTAAGGAAAATCCCTGATTTTTCAGAGTAGAATCGTGGTCTGTTGAGTGGGTGGTGCGGTTCAGCCAAGCCATCCACTGCAACAGCAAAACAACTTCATGCCGACGTGGTGAAATTGGTAGACACGCTATCTTGAGGGGGTAGTGGCGAAAGCTGTGCGAGTTCGAGTCTCGCCGTCGGCACCAATACAAACGAGGCGCCCCGCGGGCGCCTGCGGGAAAGCCAAATGAACCTAGAGCAATACCTTCCAGTTCTCTTGTTTGTCTTGGTTGGTATCGCTGTTGGGGTACTCCCCCAGGTGTTTGGGTACATACTCGGGCCGAACCGGCCCGACCCCGCCAAAAACTCCCCCTACGAATGCGGCTTCGAGGCCTTCGAAGACGCGCGGATGAAGTTCGACGTGCGTTACTACCTCGTCGCCATCCTGTTCATTCTGTTCGACCTCGAAATCACCTTCCTGGTTCCCTGGGTGGTGGCGTTCACCGACATCGGCTCCTACGGCTTCTGGGTGGGGGTGGTGTTTCTGGTCGATCTGATCGTGGGTTTTGTCTACGCCTGGAAAGTGGGCGCCCTGGATTGGGAATGACGTTCGCGTAACGCGCAGGAGTTCAGATGATCGAAGGCGTCTTCAAAGAAGGCTTCATCACCACCAGTTACGACTCGGTGGTGAACTGGGCCAAAACCGGTTCCTTGTGGCCGATGACGTTCGGCCTCGCGTGTTGCGCGGTGGAAATGATGCACGCGGCCACCGCCCGTTACGACCTGGCCCGCTTCGGCGCCGAGGTGTT
>NZ_JAAQQT010000665.1:0-30877 GCF_011742065.1 Aquabacterium sp. A08 | reverse complement strand
TACGAGAGCCACATCCATGCCACCGGCGCCGTGCCCACGCGCGAGAACCTGCACGACTTTTTCAACGCCCTGTGCTGGATGCGTTTTCCGCAGACCAAGCGGGAGCTGAACCGGCTGCAGGCGGGTGCCATAGCCCAGGCCGGGGGCGTGCAGGCCACCCGGGGGCCGCTGCGCGACGCGCTCACCCTGTTCGACGAAAACGCCTTGCTGCTGCAGGCGCCCGAGCCGCTGTGGGACGCCTTGCGCGCCCGCGACTGGGCACGGCTGTTCCTGACCTTGCGCCCGTTGTGGGCGCAGGCCACGGCCGTGACCTTTGGCCATGCGCTGACCGAAAAGCTGGTGGCGCCCTACAAATCCATCACCGCCCACGTACTGTGCCTGCCGGTGCCACCCAACCTGCCGCCCGACCCGGGCACCGGCGCGCACCCCTGGGACAGCTGGCTGGCGGCGCAGCTGACACCCGCGTGGCTGGCCACCAAGCCCTACACGCCCCTGCCGGTGCTGGGCCTGCCCGGTTGGTGGCCTGCCAACCAGGACCCGGCCTTTTACGCCGACCCCGACGTGTTCCGCCCGCCACGCCCGCGCCGCCCGCCGCCGCCCACGGTCCCCACTTGAGGCCGCGCCACACCGCCCTTATATGATGCGAAAGCGTGGGTCCGCGCGGGAACCTGTGCCGTGGCCCGCGGTCATACGCCCCATCACCCCACCACCGGAGTCACCACTGACATGAAACGCATTCTCTTGCTGGTTCTGACCAACCTGGCCGTCATGGCCGTGCTGTTGATCACCACCCGCATCCTCGGCGTGGACCGCTTCCTCACCGCCAACGGCCTGAACCTGACGGCGCTGGCCGGCTTCTCGCTCGTCATCGGTTTCGGTGGCGCCTTCATCTCGCTGCTGATGTCCAAGCCCATGGCCAAGTTCAGCACGGGCGCGCGCGTCATCGGCCAGCCGCAAACGGCGGACGAGGCCTGGATCGTGCAGACCGTGCAGAAATTTGCCGACAAGGCCGGCATCGGCATGCCCGAGGTCGCGATTTTCGAGGGCGACCCCAACGCCTTCGCCACCGGCGCCTTCAAGAACTCGGCCCTGGTGGCGGTCTCCACCGGCCTGCTGCGCAACATGACGCGCGACGAGGTCGAGGCCGTCATTGGCCACGAGGTCGCGCACATCGCCAACGGCGACATGGTGACCATGACCCTGATCCAGGGCGTGATGAACACCTTCGTCGTGTTCCTGAGCCGGGTCATCGGTTACGCGGTGGACAGCTTCCTGCGCAAGGGCGACAGCGAGAGTTCCGGCCCCGGCATCGGCTACATGGTCACCACCATCGTCATGGACATCGTGCTGGGCTTCCTGGCCGCCATCATCGTGGCCTGGTTCAGCCGCCAGCGCGAGTTCCGCGCCGACGCCGGTGCCGCCGCCCTGATGGGCCGCAAGCAGCCCATGATCAACGCGCTGGCCCGCCTGGGGGGCCTGCAGCCGGGCGAACTGCCCAAGAGCATGGCGGCCATGGGCATCACCGGTGGGCTGGGCAAGCTGTTCTCCACCCACCCGCCGATCGAGGAGCGCATCGCCGCGCTGCAGCAGGGCTGACCGCGCGTCAGGTCCGTTGCCACCACCCGCCCGGCGTCCAACGCCCGGCGGGTTTTTTTGACCTCAGCAGGGGCGGACCTTGAACTCGACGCGGCGGTCCAGGGCGTCGCGCAGGTCGTCGGTGCCCGAGCCGACGATGTTTTCGCGGAAGCCGATGCCGGTGGCATTGAGCCGGCCGCCCAGGTTGGGCGACAGGGTTTCGAGCTGCTTCTGCACCGCGGCGGCGCGTTGCAGCGACAACCGGTCATTGTACACCTCGTTGCCGGTGCGGCTGGTGTGTCCGGCCACGGTCAGGCAGGCCTTGACGCTGTCGGCCTCGCGCGCAATCTGGCGCAGCCACATGGCATAGGGCGCGCTGATTTTCGGGTCGGCGATGTAGGCGGTGGAGCCGGGGCTGAACAGGAAGCGCACCGACAGGTTGTTGGTGGCCAGGCCCAGCCCGACGATCTTGCCGAAGGTGGTTTCCGCCGCGGCCGGCTGGTTCAGCTGCACCTGGCACAGGTAGACGCCGTTGAGGGCCTTCATCTGTTGCGCCCCTGGCTGGGTGGCGGCCTGCTGGTACAGGGGCAGGGCGCGGTCGCACTGGCCGTTTTCGTAGCCCTGGTCGGCCTGGGCCACCAGCGCGGCCACCGGCAGTTTGGACAGGTAGAGGTTGTCGGCCTCCTGACCGGTCGCGGTCCGGGCGGTCTTGATCTGGCCTTCGGTGGCGCGGTCTTTGGACAACGCAGGGCTGTCGCGGAAGAAGGCGGTCGGGGTCTCGTCCACCCCCTGGGCCCGCACCCGGGCCACGCTGTGGGCGATGACGAAGCCGGACCTCACGTCGGTCAGCGACACGTGGATCAGAAAGCCGCGGGCGCTGCCCGCCTCGCCGGTGGGGGTGAGGGTGCTGGTCACCACAAACGGGGCCTGGCCGGCGTTGGTGGGGCTCAGCGGTGCGACTTCGTGCCCGGGCAGGCGCGCGGCCAGTTGGGTTTGCAAACCCCGGTCCATGTAGCGGGTGGCGGCGGTTTCCTGGCCGGCCGCGCCTTCCACCACCCGGTCCACCACCACCAGGGGCCGGGTCTTGGCGTCGGCTTTCAGGATCTGCTGCAAGGCGTTCTGGGCCGGGGCAAACCCGGGCGCGCGCAGGGCCTGCGCCACCAGGTCGTCCACCGCGAACTGGAGGCCCTGGTCCAGCAGCGCTTCGCGCGAGAGAGCGCTGGGACGTTCGGGCGCGGGCGGGTTGGACACGCAGCCGCCCAGCGCCAGGGCGGTGCCGAGGGCCAGGGCCGACAGGGGAAGCGAGCGGGGCAGTGAACGGGTCATGGTGGGCGCTTTCATTGGCACTGTTGCAGGAGTTCTTGCCGTTCGCTGGGCGAGATGGTTTCGCCCAGCGCCATTTTGTTGAGCAGCCGGGTGCAGCGCGGCGAGGCGGAAACCGGCGCCGGCGCGGGGGGCGGGGCCGGCTTGGGGACCGCAGACGCCGGCGCTGGCTTGGCCGGCGCGGTAGCTGGTGCAGGTGCAGGTGCAGGTGCAGGTGCAGGTGCAGGTGCAGGTGCAGGTGGCGCGGCCACCTCGGCCGCGGGCGGTTCGGTCGCGGGAGCCGGTTCCCGCACCGCTGCTTCGTCAGGCACGGTGGGTGGCGGTGGGGGCGGGGCCGGTGGCGCCTCCACAGCGACAGGCGGAGCCGGGGGGGATACGGGTTCGGGGGCGGTGTCGGGGCGCAGCAACGCCCAGGCTCCGGCACCCACCGCGCCCAGCACCAACAAACCCCCCAGCCAGCCCAGCCAACCGCGCGGTGCAGGCCTGGTCGGTGGTACCGTGGCTGGAGCTGGAGCTGGAGCTGGAGCTGGAGCTGGAGCTGGAGCGGGTTCCGGTGCAGGTGCAGGGTCCGCCGGTCCTGCAACGGCGCCTGGGGCCGGTGCGGCCTCCGGGACGGGCATTGGCGCAGGCCCCAGCTGGGGCTGTGGCGTGGGGAGCGGGGTCGGGTCCGGAGCCGCCTCGGGGACCCCCACGGGTGGCGTCAGAAAGCCGTGACCGCAGCCGGCGCAGAAGCGGGCCTCGGGCTTGTTGGCCGTGCCGCAGGCCGGGCAAGACCGTGCGAGCGCGGTGCCGCATTGCTTGCAGCGTTTGGCGCTGTCCCGGTTGTCGGTGCCGCAGTTTCCACAAGTGATGCCCATCGGTCCCATCCCTCCCTGGTCGGTTCGCCTGCCATTCTAGTGGGGCAGTCGGGGCGTTGGCTGGCCTCAGGCCGGGGTGGGCACCTCCAGGGCGGCGCGGGCCACGGCCTCGGCCACCTTGAGGCCGTCCACCCCCGCCGACAAAATGCCGCCGGCGTAACCCGCGCCTTCGCCGGCCGGGTACAGGCCGCGCACGTTCAGGCTCTGGAAGTCGTCGCCGCGGGTGATGCGCAGCGGCGACGAGGTGCGGGTTTCCACCCCGGTCATCACCGCGTCGGCCATGTCGTAGCCTCGGATCTTGCGGCCGAAGGCGGGCAGGGCCTCGCGCATGGCCTGCACCGCGTAGTCGGGCAGCACCTGGGCCAGGTCGCCCAGCTTCACGCCGGGTTGGTACGAGGGCTGCACCCCGCCGAACTGCACCGAGGGCCGTGCGGCCAGGAAGTCGCCCACCAACTGGCCGGGCGCTTCGTAGTTGCGTCCGCCGGCCTCGAAGGCGCGGCTTTCCAGCTGGCGCTGGTACACCACACCGGCCAGGGGATGGGTGCGGCCCTGGGCATGCAGGGCCTGGGCTTGGGCGGCGTAGCGCGGGCCGGCCGCGTCGCCGAAGGCGGCGGTCCAGGCCGCGGCGTCCAGCGGGTAGTCGGGCGGGTCGATGCCCACCACCATGCCGGCGTTGGCGTTGCGCTCGTTGCGCGAATACTGGCTCATGCCGTTGGTGACGACGCGACCCGGCTCGCTGGTGGCGGCCACCACCGTGCCGCCCGGGCACATGCAGAAGCTGTAGACCGCGCGCCCGTTGGCGGCGTGGTGCACCAGCTTGTAGTCGGCCGCGCCCAGCAGCGGGTGGCCGGCGTGTTTGCCCCAACGCGCGCGGTCGATCACGCTTTGCGGGTGTTCGATGCGCACGCCGATGGAGAACGGCTTGGGTTCCAGGTAGACACCGGCGTCGTGCAGCGTGGCGAAGGTGTCGCGCGAACTGTGGCCCAGGGCCAGCACCACCTGCTGGCAGGGCAGCTCGTGCTCGGTGCCGGTGGCCAGGTCCTGCACCCGCAGACCGCGCAGGCGTTTTGGGGCCCAGCCCTCGGGGGCGGGGGCGCCCGGGGTGTCGTCCAGCAGCACCCCGGTCACGCGCTGCTGGAAGCGGATCTCGCCGCCCAGCGCGGTGATCTGCTCGCGCAGCGCCTCCACCACCTTCACCAGCTTGAAGGTGCCGATGTGCGGGTGGGCCATGTAGAGGATTTCGGGCGGGGCGCCGGCGGCCACGAATTCCTGCATCACCTTGCGGCCCAGAAAGCGCGGGTCCTTGATCTGGCTGTAGAGCTTGCCGTCGGAAAACAGCCCCGCGCCGCCTTCGCCGAACTGCACGTTGGACTCGGGTGTGAGCACCTGCTTGCGCCACAGGCCCCAGGTGTCCTTGGTGCGCTGGCGCACCGGGCGACCGCGTTCCAGCACGATGGGCTTCAGCCCCATTTGCGCCAGCGCCAGCGCGGCGAAGATGCCGCAGGGGCCAAAGCCCACCACCACCGGGCGCTCGGCTTCGTCCGCCGGCCAGCCGGCCGGGGCGTGGGCGGGCGCGTGCCAGGCCATGTCGGGCGTGGGCTGGATGTGGGGGTGCTGGGCGAACCGGGCCAGCAGCGCCGCTTCATGCGCGGGGTCGGCCAGGGTCACATCGACGATGTAGACCGCCAGCAGCTCGGCCTTGCGGGCGTCGAAGCTGCGCTTGAACACCTGCAACCCGGCGAGGTCGCCGTCGGCCAGGCCCAGGGCCTGCGCGGCCAGGGCGCGCAGCGCGGCCACGGGGTGGGGCGGGGGGGCGCGGTCGGCCTCGGTTTCGGTGGGGGCGTCGGCGGCGCGGCGCGCCTCCACCGGCAGGGCGGACAGGGGCAGTTTCAGTTCGGACAGGCGGATCATGGCGGGCTCGTGGTCATCAAGCAACGGAGGGGGTGGATGATACGGAATCCGCCGCGGCCATGCGGGCGCAGTGCCGGCCCTGGGCCTTGGCCTGGTAGAGGGCGCGGTCGGCCGCCGCGACCAGCGCCTGCAGCGTGGCGCCGTGCGCCGGGTGCAGCGCCACCCCGGCGCTGGCCGACACCGGGCACGGCGTCATCGGGTAGGGCTGGGACAGCGCCTCCACGATGCGCTCGGCCGTGGCCAGGGCGTGCGCCGGGTCGGTGGCGCTCAGCAGCACCATGAACTCGTCGCCGCCCAGCCGCGCCACCGTGTCGCTCTGGCGCACCGCCAGTTCGATGCGGCGCCCGGCCTCCACCAGCACCGCGTCGCCCACCGCGTGGCCCTGGGAGTCGTTCACGTCCTTGAAGTGGTCGAGGTCGATCGCCACCAGCGCCAGCGGCTGGCCGCTGCGCAGGCTCGCGGCCAGCTGGCGTTGGGCGATCTCGGTGAACATGGCGCGGTTGGCCAGTTGCGTCAGCGGGTCGTGCTGGGCGGCGAAGGTGACCTGGCGCATGGCCTGGGCGGCCTGGCGCAGGGCCTCGCCCACGGCCTCGGCCTCGCGGAACTGCACTTCCGGGACCGTCACCGCCTCGCCGGTGCTCAGGGCCTTGGCCGCGGCGTTGATGTCGTGCACCGTGGCCAGCACCCGCCGTGCCAGCCCCAGGGCCAGCAGCAGGCCGCTGCCCAGCACCAGCACGGTGATGCCGGCGACCCGCCACACCAGCGGGCCGATGGCGGCGTGCAGCGTGTCCTCCTGCACCCCCACCGCCACGCCCCAGCCCCAGCGCGCCGAGCGCTTCACTGCGCTGTAGGCCATCTGCCCCTCTTTGGTGGGCAGGCGCAGCTGGCTTTCGGGGGCCGCCGCCAGCGCCGCGCGCAGGGCCGGCACCGCCGGTTCGCCCACGAAGCGCTGCGCGTCGCGCGAACGGCCGGCGATGGTGCCGGTGTTGTCCAGGATGGCGATCAGCCAGCCCTCGGGCAGGGCCTGGCGCGCCAGCAGGGCGTTGAGGCGCTCGGGCGCCAGGCCGATGTTCAGGCTGTACACCACCTCGCCCTGACGCCGCACCGGCACGCCCATGGCCAGCGCGTGGCGCTGGGTGACCGGGCCGATGAACAGGTCGGTCAGCACGGTGGTGCCGTCGGTGAACACCCGGTCGAGCTGCGCCGGGGTGCCGGTGGCCGGCAGCGGCTGGCCGGGCGGCACCAGGGTGTTGAGCACCTGGCGCCCGAGCCGGTCGGTCAGGATGTAGTTGTACACGGTGCCCGCCACCAGTGCTTCACGGGCGCGGCGGTGGAAGCCGGGCAGGTCGTCGGTGAGCAGCTCGGGCGCGGTGGCCAGCACCTTGAGCGCCGATTCGATGGCCGACAGTTCGTTTTCCAGGTCGGCCGCGACCTGGCGTGCCAGCAGCAGGGTGCTCTGTTCGGCCTGGTTGCGCTTGAGTTCGAACTGGTTGTAAAGCAGCCAGGCGTTGACGATGGCCGCCGGCAGCACGCACAGCGCCGCCAGCACCAGCAGGCTGGTCTTGAGGGAATAGCGGTGCTTGCCTGCGTAGACAGGGGCGGGACGGGCGGCGGCGGGCGAGGGCGGCATGCAAGCCTGACGGGTCGGTCGTTGGCTCGCATCATGGCCGCTGGCGGCCGCGCTGGCAAGCGGCCCGCTGCGGCATGGGGGATAATGCAAGGGTGAAGCCTGCCAGACCGCCGCTGGTGCAAGCGCCGAAAGGCCGCACTGGAGGAACGTCCGGACTGCACAGGACGGCGCAGGAGCTAACGGCTCTCCACCGCGAGGTGAGGATCAGAGCAACAGAGACGAGTCCCCGGGGACCAACCGCTTCGGCGGCAGGAGCCTGGGGGGTGAAACGGGCAATCTCTGCGCGCAGCAACACCAAGTAGGCCAGCCACGGGAGCAGGGCGACCTCTCTCGACCTTGTGGTTCCGCAAGGCGAGCTGGCGGGTAGGTGGCACCGAGCCATTGGGGCGACCCATGGCCCAGAGGAATGGCGGTCACGTTGGGCCGTTCGCAAGAACGGCCCAATGCACAGAATCCGGCGTACCGGCAGACTTCACACTTTATTCAGAAACGCTCGTGCAGGCCCAGCACGCGCCAGCCGCCCACCGGCAGGGCGCCCAGGGCCACCCGGCCCAGCCGCAGCCGGTGCAGCAGCGTGGCCTGCAGGCCGGCGCTGCGCAGCCAGTCCGGCAGGCGCTGCGGGGTGTAGGTTTTCACCGCCAGGCGCAGGCGGGTGCGTTCGGGGCTCTGGCTGCCCACGCTCAGTTTCAGGCTGGGGGTGCGCGGCCCCCAGGCCATCTCGGCCTTGCGCTGGTCCAGCCGCGCCAGCACGTCCGGCCCCACGGCGCCGGGCAGGTCCAGCATCCATTCGTGTTCCAGCAGCGGGCCGTCTTCGCGCAACACCCGCAGCACGCCGGGGCTTTGGGCGAACACCGCCAGCCCGGTGCTGGCCGCCGGCATGGGGCTGACGCAGCGCAGGTGCTTCAGGTGCCAGGGGCGCAGCGTGTCGTTCGGGGCCAGCAGGCCGGTCAGGGGCTGGTCCGGTGCCAGGGTCACGCCGGCCGGCTTGTGCCACACCAACGTCACGGCCTGCAGGGGTGCGGCCGTCGCGCCAGGGGCCACCGCCACGGCCTCGTCGGTCACCCGCTGCGCCGGGTCGTCGGCCACCGCGCCATTGACCGTCACCCAGCCGCCTTCGATCAGCCGCTCCGCGTCGCCGCGCGAGCAACCGTGCAGCGCGGCCACGCGCTTGGCCAGCCGTTCGCCCTCGGCGCGGCGGTTCGGGTCAGACATTGAAGCCCCCCAGGCTCTGGATGCGTTCGACGTGCGCCAGCAGCGAGCGTTTGGCCACCGGCCACAGGCGCTCGGGCACGTCGTCGTAGGCGCGGGCCACCCAATCGTCGGGGCTGCCGTGGGGCAGGGCGCGCATCGCGGCGGCAACCTTGGCCTCGCGCTTGAGCCGGTGCTGCCTCAGCTGGGCGATGGCTTGGGGCGCCTCGCCCAACACGTATCCGTGCGCCGGCAGGATGAAGTCCACCCCGCCGGCCTCGCAGGCCGCGCGCAGCCGGTCCAGCGACTGCAGGTAGGCGTCCATGTTCCCGTCGGGCGGGTCGATGACGGTGGTGCTGCCGTTGAGGATGTGGTCGCCGCTGAACAGCAGGCCGTCTTCTTCCAGCACCAGGCACAGGTGGTTGGCGGCGTGGCCGGGGGTGTGCAGCACGCGCAGGGTGTGGGTGGTCTGGCCGTCGGCGCTGCGCAGCACCAGGCGTTCGCCGTCGGCCAGTTCGCGCTCGGGCGTGAAGCGGCTGTCGGCGCGCGAGGTGGCGGCGCTGGCCAGGCCCAGAATCGGCGGGGCGGGTCGGCCGCCGCGCACGCACAGGGCCTGCAGGTGGGCGGCGCCGGGCGAATGGTCGGGGTGCGAATGGGTGCAGACGATGTGGCGGATGTCCCCGCCGGCGGCGCGCCACAGGCGTTCCAGGTGGGCCTCGTCGGCCGGGCCGGGGTCGATGGCGATGTGGCCGCTGGCGGGGTCGCCCACCAGGTAGCTGTTGGTGCCGGGACCGGTCATGAAGCCGGGGTTGGGCGCGGTCAGGCGTTGCACGTTTTTCAGCAGCGCCACCGGGTGGTCGCTCTGCCAGTCGAGGTGGTGGTCCATCTGGCCGTCGGGGCAGACCAGCGCCAGCTCGCCGAACGGGGCTTCATGCTCCATGTAGCGGGCTTCTTGCCCTCCCAGCCAGCCGGCGCGCGGGCAACTGGTCCACAGCGGCTGCTCGGTGGCGGCGCAGGCCTGCAGCACCGCGTCCACCGTGGCAAAGCCCTGCAGCCGCTCCAGCGTGCGGATGGTGGGGAAGATGATGTAAAAGTCGCCGGTTGCGTGGCGCGCCAGGGCGTCGGCCGGGCGCACCCAGACCGGCTCGAACTGCTCGCGCTCGTCGGCCACCGGGGTCTGGTCGGCGGGCATGCGCGCCACCAGAAAGGGCACGTCGAAGCGGCGCGGCAGGTCGCGGTCGGTGATCCAGTGCGCCAGCACGAAAACCTGGTCGGCGGCCAGGGTCAGGCCGCGCGCGGCGCATTGGGCGGCCAAGGAGGCGTGGCGGTCCAGCGCGGCGATGTCGTCGGCCCCGGCCCAGCGGCCGTCGGCGTGGCGGGCCAGCAGCACGCCCAGTTCCTCGAAGCTCTCGCGGATGGCGGCGATCGCCTGGGTCAGGTGCGAGTCGCTCTGGCTGGCGCGGCGTCTGGCCTGGGCGTGGGCTGCCGCGTCGGCCGCGTCGATGCCACCGCCCGGGAACACGTAGGCGCCGGGCGCAAAGCTGGCGGTGGTGGCGCGGCGGGTCATCAGCACCTCGGGGCCTGCGGGGCCGTCGCGCAGCAGCAGCACGGTGGCGGCAGGCAGGGGGGCGGCGGGCGTGCGCGGCGGGTACAGCTGTTGGCTGGGGCGAACCATGGGGGCGGGGTCTCCTGTGTCGTGGGGCGCGTCGGGGCGCCCGGTGGGGCAATGGTAAACGTCTGTAAAGGCCGGGGCGCGGGCTTGGATTCCGTGGGGGACCGGCCCATAATCCAAACGCTGACTACAGGAGATTGCCATGCGTACCTTTGCCATTGCAGCCACCGCGCTTGCGGCCACGGTGTTGGTCGGTTGTGCCAACATGTCCGAAGAACAAAAGGCCGGCACCGGCCGGGGCGCCCTCATCGGCGCGGCCGCCGGTGCGGTGCTGGGTGCCGTCACCGACGGCAGTTCCGGGGCGGCCAAGGGCGCGGTCATCGGCGCCGGCGTGGGCGCGGTGGGCGGCCACATCTGGTCCACCCGCATGGAAGAACAGAAGCGCCAGATGGAGGCCAGCACCCGCGGCACCGGCGTGGAGGTGACGCAGACGGCCGACAACCAGCTCAAGCTCAACATCCCCAGCGACGTGTCCTTCGCCGTGGGCCGGGCCGACATCCAGCCCAACTTCCGTCCCATCCTCGACACCTTTGCCCAGGGCCTGGTCAAGAACCCCCAGGCGCGGGTGACCATCATCGGCCACACCGACAGCACCGGCAGCGACGCCGTCAACAACCCGCTGTCGGTCAACCGCGCCGCCAGCGTGCGCGACTACCTGACCGCGCGCGGCGTGCCGGCGGGCGTCATCGCCATCGACGGCCGTGGTGCGCGCGAGCCCATCGCCAGCAACGCCACCGCCGAGGGCCGGGCCCGCAACCGCCGCGTCGAAATGTTCATGGCCGAACCGGCGCGCTGAGCCCGGCGCGGCCCGGAGGCTGCCCGATAATGCGCCCATGCAGGTCTTATTCACCAAAATGCAGGGCGCGGGCAACGACTTTGTCGTGCTCGACGAAACCCAGGGCCGGCTGGGCCTGACGCCGGCCCAGTACCGCTTCCTGGCCGACCGGCACTTCGGCGTTGGCGCCGACCAGATCCTGAGCGTGCGCCCCGCGCCCCACCCGGGGGTGGACTTTGAATACGTGATCCACAACGCCGACGGCGGCGAGGTGGAAAACTGCGGCAATGGCGCCCGCTGCTTCGTGCGTTACGTGCACGACCGTGGCCTGACCCAGCGCAGCCGCGTGCGGGTGCAGGTGGCCCACGGCGAGATGACGCTGCAACTCGACCCCGACGGCCGCGTGACCGTGGACATGGGCGCCCCGGTGTTCGACCTGGCGCGCGTGCCCTTTGACGACACCGGCCTGGCGCCGCAGCCCGAGGGCGGCTGGCGGCTGTGGCCGCTGGCGCTGGACACCCCGGTTGGCGCCCGCACCGCCCCGGTGGCGGTGGTGGGCATGGGCAACCCCCACGCCGTGCTGCGGGTGGACGACGTGGACACCGCGCCCGTGGCCGACTGGGGCCCGCTGATCGAACGTCACGCGCACTTTCCGCGCCGCGTCAACGCCGGCTTTCTGCAGGTGCTGGACCGCGGCCACGCCCGCCTGCGGGTGTACGAGCGCGGCGCCGGCGAAACCCTGGCCTGTGGCACCGGCGCCTGCGCCGCGGTGGTGGCCGGCATCCGCCTGGGCTGGTTCGACGAACGCGTGGACGTGGACCTGCGCGGCGGCCGCCTGACCATCGCCTGGCCGATGGGGCAGGGCCTGGACGCCCCGGTGCGCATGACCGGCCCGGCCACCCCCGTTTTCGAGGGCCGCATCGACGTGCCCGACCTCCCCTGACCCTTCCCGGCCCGACTTTCCCCACGGAGCGCCCCTTGGACACCCGCGACACCCTGCCCCCCATCACCGAAGACGACATCGCGCAGTTTTTGGTCAACACCCCCGACTTTTTCGAGCGCCACGCCGAGCTGCTGGCCAGCGTGCAGCTCACCAGCCCGCACGGCCAGCGCGCCGTCAGCCTGCAGGAACGCCAGGTCGAGATGCTGCGCGAGAAGCTGCGCCACCTCGAACTCAAGGCCGCCGACATGATCCGCCACGGGCAGGAGAACGTCGCCATCGCCAACCGCCTGCAGCGCTGGACGCTGGGCCTGCTGCGCGCGACCGAGCCCGGCGACCTGCCGGCGCTGGTGGCCCACGGCATCGAGGACGAATTCCAGGTGCCGCAGGCCGCCATCCGGCTGTGGGGCGTGGCCGGCGCCTGGGCCGACGCGCCTTATGCCCAGGGCAGCAGCGCCGATGCCCGCGCTTTCGCCACCTCGCTGACTTTGCCCTACTGCGGCAGCAACCCGGGGCTGGAAGCGTCCCAATGGCTGCGCGACCCGACCGCGGCGGCGTCGCTGGCCCTGCTGCCGCTGCGCACGCGGGCCGAGGCCCCGGCCTTTGGCCTGCTGGTGCTGGCCTCACACGACCCGCAACGTTTCACCGCCCAGATGGGCACCGATTTCCTGGTGCGCATCGCGGAATTGGCGTCGGCCGCGCTGTCGCGCCTGCTGCCGGCCGACTGACCTGCCCCCAACGGTCGCCATGTCCACCCCCGACGCCGCCTGGGTCGAACGCTACCTGGCGCATGTGCGGGTGGAGAAGCGCCTGGCCGGCCGCACCCAAGACCTGTATGCCCGGCACCTGCAGGACCTGTTGCAGCGCTGCGAGCAGGCCGGGGTCGGGCTGCTGGCGGTGCGCGATGCCCAGGTGCGGCGCTGGGCGGCGCAGTGGCGCGCGGCCGGGCACGCGCCGCGCGGCATCGCGCTGGTGCTGTCGTGCTGGCGCGGCCTGTACACCTGGCTGGGCCGGCAGGGCGCGGTGCCGCTGAACCCGGTGCAGGGCGTGCGCGCGCCCAAAGCGGCCCAGCCCCTGCCCAAGGCCCTGGGGGTGGAAGACGCGGTGCGGCTGGTGGCCCACCCAGGCGCCCCGATCGACACCCCTGGCGAGGCCCTGGAGCGCGACGCCCTGGCGGCACGCGACCGTTGCCTGGCCGAACTGCTCTACGGCTGCGGTCTGCGCATTGCCGAACTGCTGGGGCTGGACCTGCACCCGGTCCCCGGTTCGCGCGGCTGGATCGACGCCGAAGCGGGCGAGGCCCACGTGCTGGGCAAGGGCAGCAAGTGGCGCAGCGTGCCGGTGGGCGCGCCGGCCCTGGCCGCCTGGCGCGACTGGTTGTCCTGGCGGTCGCTGTGGCTGACGCCGGCGGCCGCAGCGGCCGCGCCCGCGGCCCTGTTCGTCACCCGCCAGGGCGCGCG
Organism: Aquabacterium sp. A08; assembly: GCF_011742065.1. Lineage (NCBI taxonomy): Bacteria > Pseudomonadati > Pseudomonadota > Betaproteobacteria > Burkholderiales > Sphaerotilaceae > Aquabacterium > Aquabacterium sp. A08. The sequence goes on along the minus strand of NZ_JAAQQT010000665.1, from coordinate 17,546 downwards.
GCTGTCGGCGCAGGCGGCCCGGCTGCGCCTGCGCCAGCGCGCCCAGGCCGCCGGCCTGGCCAGCCCGGTGCACCCGCACATGCTGCGCCACAGCTTTGCCAGCCACCTGCTGCAGTCCAGCGGCGACCTGCGGGCGGTGCAGGAACTGCTGGGCCACGCCCACATCCGCACCACCCAGGTCTACACCCGGCTCGACTTCCAGCACCTGGCCGGGGTGTACGACGCCGCCCACCCGCGCGCGCGCCGCGGGGCCGAAAAGCCCTCCGGCTCCCCGGACTGAGGGAATCCCCCGGGGGTGTCGCGGTCTGCCACGGTGGACAATGGCGCCTTTGTTGGACTTTTTGGAGAAACGCACATGAAAAAATGGTTGCTTGCCCTGCAGGTGCTGCTGGCGTCCTTGCTGTGGACCGGTTCGGTCCAGGCCAGCGAACCCATCCGGGTCGTCTACCACATGAGCGAAGGCATCCCCCAGGCCTCGCGCGCCATCAACAACATCCGCAACCACCTGGCGGCCGACCCCACGGCCAAGATCGTGGTGGTGACCCACGGCCTGGGCATCGACTTCCTGCTCGACGGCGCCACCAACCAGATGGAGCAACCCTTCGCCGGTGCCATCGGCGAACTGGCCGGCCGTGGCGTGGAGTTCCGCGTCTGCAACAACACCCTGGTGTCGCGCAAGATCGCCCCCGAAAAAGTGGCGATGGAGGCCAAGATCGTGCCCTCTGGCGTGGCCGAGGTGGCCAAGCTGCAGGCCCGCGAAGGCCACGTGTACCTGCGCCCCTGAGGCGGCCGGGGCCCTGGCCACCGCAAAAGCCGGGCTTGCCCGGCTTTTTTTGTGCCCGGCGCGGGCTTGACAGCTCCACTACACTGAACCCCAGCACGCCGCCGTGCCCGCTGTCCCGGGTCGGTCGCCTTTTGTTCGTTCCCCGTTTTCACACCCCCCGTTCCATGGCCCTCATCCCCGCCACCATCCTCACCGGCTTCCTGGGCGCCGGCAAAACCACCCTGCTCAAGCGCGTGCTGTCCGAGGCGCACGGCCAGAAGATCGCCGTCATCGAAAACGAGTTCGGCGAAGAGAACATCGACAACGACATCCTGGTGGCCGACACCGAGGAGCAGATCATCCAGATGAGCAACGGCTGCGTCTGCTGCACCATCCGCGAGGATTTGCGCAGCACGCTGCAGCTGCTGGCCGCCAAAAAGCGCCAAGGCCTGCTGGACTTTGAGCGGGTGGTGATCGAAACCACCGGTCTGGCCGACCCCGGCCCGGTGGCGCAGACCTTTTTCATGGACGATGAGGTGGCCGAAAGCTACCTGCTGGACTCCATCGTCACCCTGGTGGACGCCAAGCACGCGATGCAGCAGCTCGACCACCGGGTCGAGGCGCAGCGCCAGGTGGGCTTTGCCGACCAGATCTTCATCAGCAAGGTCGATTTGGTGGACGCCGAGGCGCTGGACGCGCTGACGCACCGCTTGAAGCACATGAACCCGCGCGCGCCGATCGAGACGGCGCATTTCGGCGAGGTGGCCCTGGGCCAGGTGCTGGACCTGCGCGGCTTCAACCTGAACGCCAAGCTGGACATCGACCCGGACTTCCTCAAAGCCGACGACCACGGGCATGACCATGGGCACGACCACGACGATCACAGCCATTGCGACCACGACCACGGTCACTGTGAGCACGAAGGCCACGACCACGGCCACCACCATGAGCACGGAGAGCAGTGCGATCACCCGTCGCACGCGCACCACCACCACCACGACGACGATGTGAAAAGCTTCGTCTACCGCGCCGAGCGCCCGTTCGACCCGGCCAAGCTGGAAGATTTTCTGGGTGCCATCGTCCAGATCTACGGCCCCAAGCTGCTGCGTTACAAAGGCGTGCTGCACATGCAGGGCACCGAGCGCAAGGTGATCTTCCAGGGGGTGCACCAGCTCATGGGCTCCGACCTGGGCCCCGAGTGGAAGCCCGAGGAGCCGCGCCAGAGCAAGATGGTCTTCATCGGCATCGACCTGCCCAGAGACATTCTGGTGCAGGGGCTGGAGCAGGCGCTGGTCTGACCGCCCCCGCGCCGGCCGGCGAGGTTCCCGGCGGCGCGGCGGTTTGGGCCGGTGCGCAGGCCGTACAATCGGCCGCGTCTGGAACTGCTGGCCCGCTGCCAGCCACCATCACCCCCCATGCTGTGCCGCCGGCGCCGACCCCCGCGGCACCTGTGGGCGAACCGAGGAGATCCGTTGTGAAAGTCCCAGCCAAATCGGCCAGCACCAAGGCGTCCGCCAAAGCCGCGGACAGCGCCAAGGCGACGCCGTCGGCCGACAAGCCCCTCAAGGCCGGCAGCGAGGTGCGCACGCCCAGCGTGAACAAGCGCGCCGCCCAGGCCGCCATGCAGGCCCAGATGAACCAGGCCGTGGCCCCGTCGCACGACCCCGCAGCGGCCAAGGTCTCCTTCACCCCGACCCGAGAACGCGAGATGCCGACCACCGCCCCTTCCCCCGTCAAGAAAGACCCCAAGCTGGCCAACAACTGGAAGACCAAGCCGCTGGCCGAGCTGACCGATGCCGACGTGCTCGCCATGCCCGACACCGAGTACATGAACGACGTGCAACTGGCCTTCTTCAAGCGCAAGCTGCAGCAGCTCAAGCAGGACATCCTGGTCAACGCCGGGGAAACCACCGAGCACCTGCGCGAGGACACGGTGGTGGTGCCCGACCCGGCCGACCGCGCCACCATCGAAGAAGAGCACGCGCTGGAGCTGCGCACCCGCGACCGCGAGCGCAAGCTGCTGAAAAAGATCGAGCAGTCGATCACCCGCATCGACGCCGGCGACTACGGCTACTGCGACGAGACCGGCGAGCCCATCGGCGTGGGCCGCTTGCTGGCGCGCCCCACCGCCAGCCTGTCCATCGAAGCGCAACAGCGCCGCGAGCTCAAGCAAAAGCTGTTCGGGGACTGAGCGGGACCGACCCCACACGGGCGCGTTGACACCGGCACCCCAGCAGCCATGGCCACAGGCGACTCCCGCGGCGGCTTCCTGTCCAAGGTGGCGCGTTTTGTGCGCCACCCGACGGTGGACTGGACCGAGCTCGACGCGCACGAGGCGGCCTTGGCCCAGGAGCGCGAGGCCCTGAAGGCGGCCATCCAGCGCAAGCGCCGCAACGACCAGGTCCGCCACCGCGAGCTCAACGCGCTGCGCGCCCTGATGCGCGAGCAGCGTGCCCACCCGGTGGCCGCGCCGGCCGACGAGCGCGCTTCGGTGCCGCCGTCGTCGGGTCTGGGGGTGGACAAGAACCGCACCATCGAGCAGATCGCCCGCATCGAGGAGCAGATGTCGGCGCACTGGCTGCAGCGCCGCACCGAAGGCGAGGACGGCGAGGGTCTGCGCATCGGCGGCGGCAGCACCATCCCGGCCCGGCTGGACGGGGGCGTCACCGTGCCGGCCCACCTGCAGGCGCGCCCGGGCGACGAGCCGCCCTTTGCCATGACGATCGACGTCGTCACCGAAGACCCCAACGCCGGCCAGGCGGAATGGCAGGCGCTGCTGTCGCACCCGGGCATTGCCGAAGCGGCGGTGCGGTTTGCCAACGGCCAGTTCGGCGCCAGCCAGCAGGCCTTGCGCACCCTGATGGTGCAGGAGGCCCAGTCCCCCACGGCCAAGGCCGCTGCCGGGGTGTTGCTGGACGTGCTGCACGCCCAGGGCGATGTGCCCGGCTTCGAGGAATTGGCCGCCGAATACGCCGAACGCTTTGGCGGGGCGGTGCCGCGCTGGCCCACGCCGCTGCCCGCGCCCCCGCCGGCCGGGGCCGAGGCGGCCGCCCCGGCCCCGCCCATGCACGCCTGGACCTGCCCGCTGCTGCTGGACGCCGCCGCCGTGGCCGAGCTGCACCGGCTGGTGGCCCAGCCCGGAGGCCACAAGTGGCTGGACTGGACCGACCTGGTGTCGGCCGACCTGGCCGCGGCCCAGGCCCTGCTGGGCGTGGTGCAGGGCTGGCTCCAGCAGCCCTTGGCGTTCCACTTCCGCGGCGGCGCGGTGTTGCGGCGCCGGCTCAAGGCCAGCACCCCGTCCGGCCGGCGCGAGAACGACCCCGTCTGGTGGCTGCTGCGTCTGGCCCTGCTGCGCCTGATGGGCCGCCGCGACGAGTTCGACCTCGCGGCACTGGACTACTGCGTCACCTACGGCGTGCTGCCGCCCGAATGGGCCGAGCCGGTGTGCCGCTTCGAGGTGGCCGAGGCGGTGCCCGACCCCGTGGCGCCTGAAGCCGTGGGCGAGCCCATCCACCCCCTGGACACCCAGCTGGCCGGTCTGGACGTGCTCGAGTGGCCGGCCATGGCCACCACCCTGTCCGGCTCCGGGGCCTCAACCCTGCTGCCGCCGTTGGCTCTGGCTGCCAATGAGCCCTTGCGGCCCGGCACCGCCGTCGCGGTCCAGGGCGTGCTCCAGGGTGACATCCCCGACACCGTGCTGGCGCTGGACGCGGCGTTGCAGCACCACCCGGTGGACCAGCCGTTCCGCATCGACTGCCACGGGCTGCGGCGGGTGGACTTTGCCGCCGCCGGCAGCTTTTTGCAGTGGTTCATGGCCCACACCGCGCGCGGCCTGACGGTGGAGCTGGTGGGGGTGAGCCGTCTGGTGGCGGCGTTTTTCCATGTGGTCGGGGTGGACGAAACGGTGACGGTGCGCCTGCGACAATACTGAGCATGGAACACCAGGATTCTTCGATTTTTTACGGCACCACCATCGTCTGCGTGCGGCGCGCCACGGCCGAGGGTGTGCAGGTCGCCATCGGTGGCGACGGCCAGGTGACGCTGGGCCACATCGTCGTCAAGGGCACGGCGCGCAAGGTGCGCAAGCTGCACCACGGCAAAGTGCTGGCCGGTTTTGCCGGCGCCACCGCCGACGCCTTCACCCTGTTCGAGCGCTTCGAGGCCAAGCTGGACAAGCACCAGGGCCACCTGGTGCGCGCCGCCATCGAACTCACCAAAGATTGGCGCACCGACCGCGTGCTGCGCCGCCTGGAAGCCATGCTGGCCGTGGCCGACCAGACCGCCAGTCTCATCATCACCGGCAATGGCGACGTGCTGGAGCCCGAGCACGGCATCGTCGCCATCGGCTCCGGCGGCGCCTACGCCCAGTCGGCCGCCAAGGCGCTGCTGGACCACACCGCGCTCAGCGCCGAGCAGATCGTGCGCGAGTCGCTCAAGGTGGCCGGCGAGCTGTGCATCTACACCAACATGAACCACACCGTCGAAGTGCTCTGAGCCCGCGCCAGCGCCCCGACCCGGCCGCCGCCGCGCGGCCCTGATTTTTTCGAGCCGAGATCCCCATGTCTGCCTCCATGACCCCCCAGGAAATCGTGTCCGAGCTGGACGCGCACATCATCGGCCAGAACGCCGCCAAGCGCGCCGTGGCCATCGCGCTGCGCAACCGCTGGCGCCGCCAGCAGGTGGACCCCAAGCTGCGCCCCGAGATCACGCCCAAGAACATCCTGATGATCGGCCCCACCGGCGTGGGCAAGACCGAGATCGCGCGTCGCCTGGCCCGGCTGGCCAATGCGCCCTTCATCAAGGTCGAGGCCACCAAGTTCACCGAGGTGGGCTATGTGGGCAAGGACGTGGACAGCATCATCCGCGACCTGGTGGACATGGCGGTGAAGCAGACGCGCGAGGCCGAGGTGGCCAAGCTGCGCACGCGCGCCGAGGACGCGGCCGAGGAGCGCCTCCTGGACGCGCTGTTGCCCCCGCCGCGCCTGGGCGACCACGAACCCGCGCCCGACAGCACCGCGCGCCAGGTGTTCCGCAAGAAGCTGCGGGAAGGCCAGTTGGACGACAAAGAGATCGAGATCGACCTGAGTGCCGCCGCGCCCGCGATGGAGGTGATGACCCCCGCCGGCATGGAGGAAATGGCCGAGCAGCTGCGCGGCATGTTCAGCCAGTTCAACGCCGGCAAGAAAAAGGCGCGCAAGCTGAAAATTGCCGAGGCGCGCAAGCTGCTGATTGACGAAGAGGCCGGCAAGCTGATCAACGAGGAAGAGATCAAGCTGGCCGCGGTGGCCAACGCCGAGCAGAACGGCATCGTCTTCATCGACGAGATCGACAAGGTCACCAGCCGCAGCGAAGGGCAGAGCACCGGCGAGGTCTCGCGCCAGGGCGTGCAGCGCGACCTGCTGCCGCTGGTGGAGGGCACCACCGTGTCCACCAAGCACGGACCGATCAAGACCGACCACATTTTGTTCATCGCCAGCGGCGCCTTCCACCTGAGCAAGCCCAGCGACCTGATTCCCGAGCTGCAGGGGCGCTTCCCCATCCGGGTGGAACTGCAGTCGCTGTCGGTGGCCGATTTCGAGGCCATCCTGACCCAGACCCACGCCAGCCTGGTGCGCCAGTACCAGGCGCTGCTGGCCACCGAGGGCGTGACCGTCACCTTCACGCCCGAGGGCATCACCCGCCTGGCGAACATCGCTTTCGAGGTGAACGAGCGCACCGAGAACATCGGCGCGCGCCGCCTGGCCACGGTGATGGAGCACCTGCTGGACGAGGTGAGCTTCGACGCCACCCGCCTCGAAGGCCAGACCGTGACGGTGGACGCCGCCTATGTGGACGCCCGCTTGGGCGCCCTGAGCCGGGACGAAGACCTCTCGCGCTACATCCTATGAGTCGCTAGCTCACAAAGGACTTTCAGTCCTGCGCCTAGGTGCTTGTTTTTCTTGGATTTTTGGGCCCGGTTTACTTTGTAAATCGGGCCTAAGTCTTTGATTTCATTCAAAAAATATCCGACGAATGGTGCGGTGTCCTAGGACTTTGGTGCTACAGTGGAGAAAAGTGCAATTAAGTGGTGAAAAGTGGGTTTTTAAGGTTGGTCCAACGTGTTCCAAGGCGCCTCGTCCCTCAGTCTCGATGCCAAAGGTCGGCTCTCGGTGCCGACCCGGCACCGTGACGTCCTGAGCGCGACGGCGGGCAGCCAGCTGACCATCACCAAGCACCCGCACGGCTGCCTCATGGTCTTTCCCCGCAACGAGTGGGAAACATTCCGCGAGCGCATCGCCGCCCTGCCCATGTCGGCCCAGTGGTGGAAGCGCATCTTCCTGGGCAACGCCATGGACTGCGAGATGGACGCCAGCGGCCGGGTGCTGATTTCGCCCGAGCTGCGCGCGGCCGCCGGCATCGCCAAGGAGGCGGTGCTGCTGGGCATGGGCAACCACTTCGAGCTGTGGGACGCCGCCACCTACGCGGCCCAGGAGGCCGAGGCGATGCAGGGCGAGATGCCCGACGTCTTCAAGGACTTTTCTTTCTGAGGCCCGGCGGTGCAAGCGTCCTTCACACACTGCACCGTCTTGTTGAACGAAGCGGTCGACGCCCTTCAAGTCCAACCAGACGGCCATTACATCGACGCGACCTTCGGGCGCGGCGGGCACTCGCGGCTGATCCTGTCGCGCCTGGGGCCGGCCGGCCGCCTGACGGTGTTCGACAAAGACCCCCAGGCGATCGCGGTGGCCCAGGCCATCGCGGCCGAGGACCCGCGGCTGAGCCTGCGCCACGAGGGCTTCAAGGCCCTGGCCGAGGTGGGCCAGGCCTGCGCCGACGGGGTGCTGATGGACCTGGGCGTGAGCTCCCCCCAAATCGACGACCCCGCCCGGGGTTTTTCCTTCCGGCACGACGGGCCGCTGGACATGCGCATGGACCCGACCCGGGGCCTGAGCGTGGCCGAGTGGTTGGCAGAGGCCGACATTCCCCAGATGGCGGAGGTGATACGTGAATACGGCGAAGAACGGTTTGCTCAACAGATTGCAAAGGCGATTGATCGTCGCCGACAGGAACGGGGCCCTGTTCGAACCACCGCCGAGCTGGCCGAAGTCGTGGCTGGCGCGGTCAAAACCCGCGAGCCGGGCAAGGACCCTGCAACGCGCACATTTCAGGCTCTTCGGATTTTCATCAACGCCGAGCTTGAAGAGCTGCAACAAGCGCTGAGCGCCAGCCTGCGGGTGCTCAAGCCCGGCGGCCGGCTGGCGGTGATCAGCTTCCATTCGCTGGAAGACCGCATCACCAAGCAGTTCATGGCGCTGCACTCGAAAGAGGTGTTCGACCGCCGCGCGCCCTTTGCGGCGCCCAAGCCCATGGCGCTGACCGACGTGGTGCGCGTCATGCCGAGTGACGCCGAGGTGGCGGCCAACCCGCGCGCGCGCAGCGCGGTGATGCGCGTGGCCCGCCGCACCGACGCCCCGCTGGAGGCGCGGCCATGACCCGGCTGAACCTGGTGTTGCTGGCGGCGGTGCTGGGCAGCGCCTTCTACCTGGTGCACCTGCAGTACGAGTCGCGCCGCCTGTACGTGGCGATGGACCGTGCCCGTTCGCTCAGCGAACGCCTGGCGGCCGACCACGAACAGCTGGTGGTGCAAAAGCGCGCCCAGGCCACCCCCGCGCGGGTGCAGCAGTTGGCGGTGCGCCAGTTGCAGATGCGCCCGGCGCACCCCGGCATCACCGAATACGTGGCCCTGCCCGCTGCGGCCGGTGCCGACGGCGTGGCCAGCGGCCGCATGCAGGTGCTGCAGGGGCCGGTGCAGAAGGGGCAGCCGTGAGCCGCAGCATCGCCTACAGCTCCAGCCCGCTGCTGACCAGCGCCACCCCGGTGTGGCGCAGCAAGTTCATCGTGGCTGGCCTGGCGCTGGCCTTTGTCGGCCTGGCCGGGCGCGCCGCCTATGTGCAGGTGTTCGGCAACGAATTCTTCCAGCGCCAGGGCGAGGTGCGGTTTGCCCGCACCCTGGAGCTGCCGCCCAACCGCGGCCGGGTGCTGGACCGCAACGGCCTCATCCTGGCCACCAGCGTGGTGGCCCAGAGCATTTGGGCGATTCCGCAGGACGTGGACCTGCAGCACCCCAAGCTGGCCGACGCCGCCCGCTTGCTGGAGATGCCGCTGGCCGAGCTCAAGCGCCGCCTCACCACCGACAAGACCTTTGTCTGGGTCAAGCGCCAGGTGGACGAGCCGGTGGCCCTGCGGCTCAAGGCGCTCGAGATCAAGGGCCTGCACCTGCGCCAGGAATACAAGCGCCAGTACCCCGAGGGCGACGCCGCCGCCCACGTGGTCGGCTTCACCAACGTGGAAGACGTGGGCCAGGAGGGGGTGGAGCTGGCGTTCAACCAGCTGCTGTCCGGCAAGTCGGGCTCGCGCCGCGTCATCAAGGACCGCCTGGGCCGGGTGATCGAGGACGTGCGCGACGCCATCCCGCCCACCGATGGCCAGGACCTGCAGCTGTCCATCGACAGCAAGATCCAGTTCTTTGCCTACCAGCGCCTGCGCGAAGCCGTGGCCGAGCACAAGGCCCAGGGCGGCAGCGTGGTGGTCCTCGACGCCCACAGCGGCGAGGTGCTGGCGCTGGCCAATTACCCCAGCTACAACCCCAACAACCGGCGCCACCTGACCGGCGAGCAGTTGCGCAACCGCGCCCTGACCGACAGTTTCGAGCCCGGCTCCACCGTCAAGCCCTTCATCGCCGCGCTGGCGCTGGAGAAGGGCCTGGTGCGGCCCGAGACGCCGATCCAGACCGCCCCGGGCCGGCTGCAGATGGGCGGTTTCACCATCTCCGACGTGCACCCCTATGGCGTGCTCAGCGTCAACGAGGTGATCCAGAAGTCGAGCAACGTCGGCACCGTCAAGCTGGCCATGCAGATGCAACCGCGCGACATGTGGGAAACCTATGCCCAGGCGGGTTTCGGCCAGAAGCCGCAGCTGCCGTTCCCGGGCACCGTCAGCGGCCGCCTGCGCGCCTACAAGACGTGGAAGCCGATCGAGCAAGCCACCATGAGCTACGGCTACGGCGTGTCGGCCTCGCTGTTCCAGATCGCGCAGGCCTACACCGTGTTCGCCCGCAACGGCCAGATGGTGCCGGTGACGCTGATGAAAACCGACCAGCCGGTCAGCGGGGTGCGGGTGTTCAGCGAAAAGAACGCCCTGGCCGTGCGCAAGATGCTGGAGATGGCCGCCGGCCCGGGCGGCACCGGCCAGCGCGCCCAGACCGTGGGCTATTCGGTGGGCGGCAAGTCGGGCACCGCGCGCAAGCAGGAAGGCAAGGGCTACGCCGCCAAAAAATACCGCAGCTTCTTCGTCGGGCTGGCCCCGGTGGAGGCGCCGCGCATCGTCGTCGCGGTGATGGTGGACGAGCCCAGCAACGGCGTGATCTACGGCGGTGCCGTGGCCGCGCCGGTGTTCAGCGAAACCGTGCAGCAGACCCTGCGCCTGCTGGGGGTGCAGCCCGACATGAGCGTCAAGCCCCAGATCGTGGCCGAGGTGGTGGAGGAATCGGTGTGACCCAGACCTTGCCCACCCCCGCCGACGCCGTGGCCTGGTTGCGCCAGCGCGGCGCGCACGCCCTGGTGTGCGACAGCCGCCGCGTACGGCCTGGCGACGCCTTGGTGGCCTGGCCCGGAGCGGCGCAGGACGGCCGCCGTTTCGTCGAAGCGGCCCTGGCCGCCGGCGCCGTGGCCTGCCTGGTCGAGCACGAGGGGCTGGACGCGTGGGGCTTTGCCGACCCGCGCATCGCGGCCGTGCCTGGCCTCAAGGCCGCCGCCGGCCCCCTGGCCGCCGCCTTCCACGGCGCGCCCAGCGCCGATGTGCGCGTCGTCGCGCTGACCGGCACCAACGGCAAAACCTCCACCGCCTGGTGGACGGCCCAGTGGCTGGGTGCCTTGGGCGCGCCCGCCGCCGTCATGGGCACGTTGGGCATCGGCGTGCCGGGCGAGGCCATGGACCCCACCGGCCTGACGACGCCCGACCCGGTGCGCCTGCAGTCGGCCCTGCGCCAGTTGCACGGCCGGGGCGTGCGCGCCTGTGTGGTCGAGGCCTCGTCCATCGGCCTGGCGGAAGGCCGGCTCAACGGCACCGCGGTGCACACCGCCGTGTTCACCAACTTCACCCAGGACCACCTGGACTACCACGGCAGCATGGCCGACTACTGGCAGGCCAAGCGCGCCCTGTTCGACTGGCCGGGCCTGCGGGCCGCGGTGGTCAACCTGGACGACCCGCAAGGCCCGGGGCTGGCGCGCGAACTGGCGCCGCGCGGGCTGGCGCTGTGGACGGTGTCGGTCGATGGCACCCCGGACGCCGACGGCGCCCCCGCCCGCTTGCGGGTGACCGAGCGCCGCTGGACCACCCAGGGCATCGCCTTCACCGTGGAAGAGGCCGGCGGCGGGCGTGCCACCCTGGCGCTGCCGGTGGTGGGCGACTACAACCTGGCCAACCTGCTGTGCGCGCTGGCGGTGGCCCGGGCCCAGGGCCACGGCTTGGCCGACGCCGCGGCCGCCAGCGCCGCGCTCACCCCGGTGCCGGGGCGCATGCAGTCGGCCTGGCCCGACGGCCCGACCGAGCTGCCGCTGGTGCTGGTGGACTACGCCCACACCCCCGACGCGCTGGACAAAGCCCTGCAGGCCCTGCAGCCGGTGGCCCGCGAACGCGGTGGCCGGCTGTGGTGCGTGGTCGGCTGCGGTGGCGACCGCGACCGCACCAAGCGCCCGCTGATGGCCGCCGCCGCCGAGCGCGAGGCCGCCCGCGTGGTGCTGACCAGCGACAACCCGCGCAGCGAAGACCCGCTCACCATCCTGCACCAGATGCAGGCCGGCCTGAGCGAGCCGGTGCGTGCCGTCGTCGAACCCGACCGCGCCCAGGCGATTGCCCTGGCCGTGCGCCTGGCCGACGCCCGCGACGTGGTGCTGCTGGCCGGCAAGGGCCACGAGGACTACCAGGACGTGGCCGGCGTCCAGCGCCCCTTTTCGGACCTGAACGAGGGCCGCCGCGCCTTGCAGGCCCGCCACGACGCGACCCCCGGAGCCGCCGCATGACCCCACTGGCCTCACTCCTGCCCACGCTGCCCGGCGCCCGCCCGGTGGGCGACCTGGGCCGCGCCGACGTGCGGCGCGTGCACACCGATACCCGCAGCCTGCGCCCGGGCGACCTGTTCGTGGCCCTGCGCGGCGAGCGCTTCGACGCCCACGACTACCTGGCTGCCGCGCGCGCCGCCGGTGCCGTGGCCGCCTTGGCCGAGCGCGGCCTGGACAGCGCCGGCCTGCCCGGCGTGGAAGTGCCCGACAGCCGCGTGGCGCTGGGCCAACTCGCCGCCCGCTGGCGCGCGCAGTTTGCGCTGCCGCTGATCGCGGTGACCGGCAGCAACGGCAAGACCACGGTGACGCAGATGCTCGCGGCCATCCTGCGGGCGGCGGCGGGCGAGGCCGCGATGGCCACCCAGGGCAACCTGAACAACGACATCGGCGTGCCGCTGACGGTGCTGCGCCTGCGCCCCGAACACCGCCTGGCCGTGGTGGAGCTGGGCATGAACCACCCGGGCGAGATCGCCGGGCTGGCCGCCGTCGCCCAGCCCACGGTGGCGCTGGTGAACAACGCCCAGCGCGAACACCAGGAATTCATGGCCACGGTGGAAGCGGTGGCGCGCGAAAACGCGGCGGTGTTCGCCGCGCTGCCTGCAGACGGCACCGCGGTGTTCCCGGCCGACGACGCTTACACCCCCTTGTGGCGCGAGTTGGCCGCCGGCCGTCCGGTGCTGACCTTTGGTGACGGCGCCAGCGCCGACGTGCGCGGCAGCGCCACCTGGGCCCAGGGCGCCTGGATGGCGCTCATCCACACTCCCGCCGGCAGCCTGGAGGCGGTGTTGCACATCGCCGGCCGCCACAACGTGCGCAACGCCTTGGCGGCCACCGCCTGCGCGCTGGCCGCGGGCGTGCCGTTGGCCGCCATCGCCCAGGGGCTGAGCGCCTTCGAGCCGGTCACCGGTCGTTCGCGCGCGCTGGCCCTGCCCCTGGCGGGGCGTGCCATCACCCTGGTGGACGACAGCTACAACGCCAACCCCGATTCGGTGCGCGCCGCCATCGACGTGCTGGCCGAACTGCCCGGCCCGCGCCTGCTGGCACTGGGCGACATGGGCGAGGTCGGCGACCAGGGCCTGGCCTTTCACGACGAGGTGCTGCGCCACGCGCTGGCCCGCGGCATCGAGCACGTGTGGGTCAGCGGCGACTGGATGGCCCAGGCAGTGGCCGGGCTGGGTGGCCTGGGCGACGGCCGGCTGGTGCATTTCCCGGAGGTCGCCGCGCTGGTGGATCGCAGCTGCGCGCTGGCGCCCGCCCTGGGCAGCGTGCTGGTCAAGGGCTCGCGCTTCATGCGCATGGAGCGGGTGGTGCAGGCGCTGCAGGCCCTGCCCGACACAACAGCGAAGGAGGGCGCCCATGCTGCCTAGTCTGGCCTTGTGGCTGCAGGGGCTGGGCCCCGAATTCGGTTTCCTGCGGGTGTTCCAGTACCTGACCTTCCGCGCCGTCATGTCGGCGATGACCGCGCTGCTGTTCGGCGTGGCCGCCGGCCCGTACTTCATCCGCCGGCTCACCGAACTCAAGATCGGCCAGCCGATCCGCGGCTACGCCATGCAGAGCCACTTGAGCAAAAGCGGCACGCCCACCATGGGCGGCGTACTCATCCTGTTTTCCATCGCGCTGTCCACCCTGTTGTGGTTCGACTGGAGCAACCGCTTCGTCTGGATCGTGCTGGTGGTGACGCTGGGTTACGGCGCCATCGGCTGGGTGGACGACTGGCGCAAGGTGGTGCACAAAGACCCGGAGGGCATGCGTTCGCGCGAAAAGTACTTCTGGCAGTCGCTCATCGGCGTGGTGGCGGCGTTCTACCTGGCCTTTGCCATTTCCGAAGGCTCCAACCAGCGCGTGTTCGAGCTGTTCATCGACTGGGTGGCCTCGGGCTTCACCCTGGACCTGCCGGAACAGGCCGGGCTGATGGTGCCCTTCTTCAAGGAAATCAGCTACCCGCTCGGGGTGTTCGGTTTCGTCATCCTGACCTACCTGGTCATCGTCGGGTCCAGCAACGCGGTCAACCTGACCGACGGCCTGGACGGCCTGGCCATCATGCCGGTGGTGATGGTGGGCTCGGCGCTGGGCATTTTTGCCTACGTGACCGGCAACGCGGTGTTCGCCAAATACCTGTTGCTGCCGCACATCCCGGGCACCGGCGAGGTGCTGATCTTCTGCGCCGCCATGGCCGGTGCCGGCCTGGCCTTCCTCTGGTTCAACGCCTACCCGGCGCAGGTGTTCATGGGCGACGTCGGCGCGCTGGCGCTGGGCGGGGCGCTGGGCACCATCGCTGTCATCGTGCGCCAGGAAATCGTGCTGGCCATCATGGGCGGCATTTTTGTGGTGGAAGCCCTGTCGGTGATGCTGCAGGTCACCTGGTTCAAGTACACCAAACGCCGTTACGGCGAAGGCCGGCGCCTGTTCAAAATGGCGCCGCTGCACCACCACTTCGAAAAATCCGGCTGGCGCGAGACCCAGGTGGTCGTGCGCTTCTGGATCGTCACCATGCTGCTGTGCCTGATCGGCCTGTCCACCCTGAAACTGCGATGAACGGCCCGGCCCCGACCCAGGCGCACGACGGCGCCGCCGCTGCCCCCGCCGACTGGCGGGCGCTGGCCCTGCCGCGCCTGCACGACCGCCCGGTGCTGGTGCTGGGCCTGGGCGCGTCCGGCTTGGCGCTGGCGCGCTGGTGCGCGCTGGCCGGTGCCCGCGTCACCGTGGCCGACACCCGCGCCACCCCGCCCAACGCCGCCACCCTGGCCGCCGAGCTGCCGGGGGTGGCCCTGCTGCACGCGCCGTTCGACGCCGCCCTGTTCCAGCGCGAGCCCTGGGCCCTGGTCTGCCGCAGCCCCGGCATTGCCCCGGCGCAGATGACCGGCCTGAGCGACGCCGCCCGCGCCGTGGGCGTGCCGGTGGTGGGCGAACTGGGCCTGTTCGCGCAGGCCCTGAACGCCCTGGCCGCCGCCGAGGGCGACTTGCACTACGCGCCGCAGGTGCTGGCCATCACCGGCACCAACGGCAAGACCACCACCACCTCACTCACCGCCCACCTGCTGCGCGGGATCGGCTGGCGGGTGGCGGTGGCCGGCAACATCGGCCCCACCCTGCTCGACGTGTTGCGCGAGGCGCTGGCCAGCGTCGAGCGGCCGCAGGCCTGGGTGCTGGAGCTGTCCAGCTTCCAGCTCGAAGGCGTGGAGGGTTTCGAGCCCACCGCCGCCACCGTGCTCAACGTCACCCAGGACCACCTGGACTGGCACGGCGACATGGCCGCCTACGCCGCGGCCAAGGCGCGCATTTTCGGCCAGCGCGGGCTGATGCTGCTCAACCGCGACGACGCCACCGTGATGGCCTGGCGCCCGCAGCCGCAGACCGTGCGCGAAGGCGGCCGCGCCAAGACCGTGCCCGCCCGCGCCTGCGCCACCTTCGGCACCGAACGGCCGCACCGCGCCGGCGACTGGGGCCTGGAGGCCGTCAACGGCATGACCTGGTTGGTGCGTGCCCAGGCCGAGGACGACACCCGCCGCAAAGGCAAGGCCGAAGACGAAGCGGTCTACCTGCAGCGCCTGATGCCGGCCGAGGCCCTGCGCATCCGCGGCCACCACAACGCCAGCAATGCCCTGGCGGCCCTGGCCCTGGCCACCGCCGCGGGCGCCCCGCTGGCCCCGCTGCTGCACGGTCTGCGCGACTACCGCGGCGAGCCGCACCGGGTCGAGCCGGTGGCCATTGTGGACGGGGTGGAGTACTTCGACGACAGCAAGGGCACCAACGTCGGTGCCACCCTGGCCGCGCTCAAGGGCCTGGGCGCCGAGCGCCGCCTGGTGGTGGTGTTGGGCGGCGACGGCAAGGGCCAGGACTTCGCGCCGCTGGCCCCGGCCGTGGCCCGCCACGTGCGCGCGGTGGCGCTGATCGGCCGCGACGCACCGACGATCCGCGCCGCCCTGGCCGACACCGGCGTGCCGCTGCACGACGCGGCCACGCTGCCCGAGGCGGTGCACTGGTGCGCCGACCAGGCCCAGCCGGGCGACGCCGTGCTGCTGTCGCCGGCCTGCGCCAGCCTGGACATGTTCAAGGACTACGCCCACCGGGCCCAGGTCTTCGTGGACACCGTGCTGCAGCTGCAGCAGGAAGCGGGCACGCCCACATGAGCAACACCCAGGTGTTCCACGGACTCGGCCGCTTTACGCGCTGGCTCGGCGGCGGTGCGCGTGCTGCCGGCGGTGCCGCGCGCGAGCTGGTGGGCGAGCTGCCGATCCGTCTGACCAGCCGCGACTACGCCCGCGGCCGGACCGCGGTGGTGCGGGAAATGGGCTTCGACCAACCCCTGCTGTGGGTGGTGGTGGCCCTCCTGTGCTGGGGCCTGGTCATGGTGTACTCGGCCTCCATCGCGCTGCCCGACAACCCGCGCTTTCGCAACTACGAAAGCACCCACTTCCTGCTGCGCCACGCGGTGGCCATGCTGATCGGGGCCGTCGGCGCCTTGATCGCGTTCCAGCTCCCGATGCGGCGCTGGGAAAAGTGGTCGCCCTGGCTGTTCGCGGCGGCCGTGGCCAGCCTGGTGCTGGTGCTGGTGGTGGGGCGCGGCGTCAACGGCGCCCAGCGCTGGATCCCGCTGGGCATCATGAACTTCCAGCCGTCCGAGTTGGCCAAGCTGGCGGTGCTGATGTACGCCGCCGGTTACATGGTGCGGCGCATGGAGGTCAAGGAGCGCTTCTTCCGCGCGGTGCTGCCCATGGGTGGGGCCGTGACCGTGGTGGGCGTGCTGCTGCTGCTGCAGCCCGACATGGGCGCCTTCATCGTCATCGCCGTCATCGCCATGGGCATTTTGTTCCTGGGCGGCGTCAACGCGCGCATGTTCTTCATCATCGCCGGCCTGCTGGTGGCGCTGTTCGCCTTCATGATCGCCAGCTCGCCGTGGCGGCGCGAGCGGGTGTTTGCCTACCTGGACCCCTTCAGCGTGGACCACGCGCTGGGCAAGGGCTACCAGCTGTCGCATTCGCTGATCGCCTTCGGCCGCGGCGAGGTGTTTGGCGTGGGCCTGGGCGGCAGCGTGGAAAAACTGCACTGGCTGCCCGAGGCGCACACCGACTTTCTGCTGGCCGTCATCGGCGAGGAGTTCGGCCTGGTGGGGGTGCTGGTCGTGATAGCGCTGTTCATGTGGCTGACCCGCCGCATGATGGTCATCGGCCGCCAGGCGATTGCGCTGGACCAGGTGTTCGCCGGGCTGGTGGCCCAAGGCGTGGGCCTGTGGATCGGTTTCCAAGCCTTCATCAACATCGGGGTGAACCTGGGCGCGCTGCCCACCAAGGGCCTGACGCTGCCGTTCATGAGCTACGGTGGATCGGCCATTTTGATGAACCTGGTGGCGGTGGCGGTGGTGCTGCGCATCGACCACGAAAACCGCAAACTGATGCACGGAGGCCGGGTATGAGCCAGACCCCCTGCGCGCTGGTGATGGCCGGTGGCACCGGCGGCCACATCTTCCCCGGCCTGGCCGTGGCAGAGGCCTTGCGTGCCGAGGGTTGGCGCGTGCACTGGTTGGGAGCCCCCGGCAGCATGGAAGAGCGCCTGGTGCCGCCGCGCGGTTTCGCGTTCGAGCCGGTCGCCTTTGGCGGCGTGCGCGGCAAGGGCGTGCTCACACTGGCCCTGTTGCCGCTGCGCCTGTTGCGCGCCTTCTGGCAGAGCCTGGCCGTGGTGCGCCG